>CAMLNK010000857.1 GCA_946481035.1 uncultured Dyadobacter sp.
AGTTCGTTGAGGTCTCCGGTAAAAAGGCAATTCCGCAGCACGTCGCCTTCAACGACAATATCGATACCGTAGGTCTTTTCGAGCAAAGCAAGCACATCCGCAGCAGGCGTTTCCGCAAACTCAAACCGGGCTGCCGACTCGGCCGGCTTCACCATCACCGGGTTTTTCACAATGCCCAGCTCCATTTTCCGGGATTCTTTATCGAACACCACTTTCTGGTTGGGTGTCAGAATGAAACCGTTTTTGCTGGCCGTCTTGCTGTCCGATGTTTCGTAAACCGAAACGCGCCCGGTAGCCACCTGCACTTCGATCGACCCTGCGCCGTCATAAGATTTTACATTAAAACTCGTCCCTAAAACCTGTGTAGCCAGATTCTCCGTAGCGACGATAAACGGCTTCGTCACATCTCTTTTCACCTGAAAAAAGGCCTCGCCGTGTAGGTATACCATCCTTTTCCGTTCCCCGAAATGCTCGGGGTAGCTGATCCGGCTGTTGGGTTGCAGGATCACCACGCTTCCATCTTCCAAAGTGAGCCGCTGGGGCTTATGTGAAGTGTTGCTTACCGCAAACCCCTCGTCATCGCTATTCCAGATCGAGCTCAATGCAGGGAAATAGGCGGTCTGCTTCGGCGCATTGTACCAGAAAACCCCTGCCAGCAAAGCTACCGAGGCCGCAGCGGCAGCCCACCAGCCTATTCTGACCGGCTTTCTCGTCGTATTCGCTAAAAGTTTCTGACGTATGCGCTGGCCGATTTCCTCTTTTTCGGATGGCAGTACTTCCGAATCGTCCGCCGGATTTTCTTTGAGGTATTGCTCTACGCGTAAGTCCTCTTCCGCCGTGGTTTCACCGGCGATGTATTTTTCAATCAGTTTTTCGTAGCTGTCATGTGTCATTTGCGGAGGCGTGTATAGGTTTTAGTTGCTGGAATAATACATCCAGAGATTTTCTCTTAATGCTTTCAATGATTTGGTAATGTGGTATTCCACGGCCTTTTCGGAGATATTCAGTTCTTCTGCAATTTCCTTCACGGGACGGTTTTCGAAACGGCTCAGCTGAAATACGCGGCTCGTTTTTTCCGGCAGCTTGCGCATTACCTCGTCCACGGCCCGCGAAAGATCCGAGAACTGCACAATATCGTCGGTCGAATAGGTTTCCTGTATTTTGTTCAGGATCAGATATTCCTGATACCGCCGCCAGGTGATCTGTGATTTGATAAAATTCGTCACACGGTATTTCATCGCGATCACCAGATAAGTTCCCAGGCTGCGGATCTCCGTGTCCTGCCGTTTGTTCCACAGACTCTCGAATATATCATGCACCAATTCCTCCGATTCCTCCCGCGATCCTACCTGATGATAGGAAATGCAGAACAACTTGTACCAATAACGGTCGTAAATCTCCTCGAAAGCACGCTTGTTGCCTTCGCGAAGCTGCGATACCAGCTGTTCGTCGGTTAGAATTTTAGTCATCAGGGTGCTCCTTTACTCGGATCTGCATGTATAGTCAAACAACTTTGGCAAACCCCTAAACGGTTTACCATTTTTTTTTTAAACTATTTCCGAAGAAATTGGCGGAACTCCGAATCGATCTGAAACCCGGTTACGCCATATTCAAGCATGCGTTCGCAATCTTTTTTTGCATCGCTCATCATGTCGGCCGATTTGCGGTAATGAAATTTGTTGATTGCCGCCACAACGCGGATGTCGTGCTTGCGTGCCCACGCCACGTCCTCGCGTGTGAGGTTTGCCGGCCTTTCGAACAAATAGTAATGATCGGGCCGGTAGCCTGGCTTTTGCATGTTTTCTTCCAACTGTTTCCGGGAGCAGCTCAGCCGAACCTTACCTGTAAAAAACGCCGTCGACTCCTCAGTACCGATCATCAGGGCCGATTCCCTGAGGTGGTACCGGTCCAGCATAGCCGTCAGTCCCGAAAAGAGTGCAGTATCCAGTCCGGCGATTTTGTTATCAAGCATCACGGCCATATTATTTTCAGCACAAAACCTGAATACATCTTCGAGGAGCATCGGGTGGTTAGCGTCCAGCTTGCTGGTTAGCCTGCGCGCATCCTCCCATTTGGTCTCCGTTACTTTGCGCGGATCGCCGTAGAACCGGTTGAAATCTGCATCGTGGTTCACGATCAAAACACCGTCGGCCGTCACGCGCATATCCGTTTCGACCATTTTATAGCCCTGCCGGGTCGCCTCCCTCAATGCGGGCAGGCCATTTTCCGTAAAAGTGCTATCCACTACGCCGCCCCGGTGGGCGATCAGGCTCACCGCCTTACTCTGGCCGTATACGTCTGCGAAGCATATTGCCAGTACAAAGGCGGGGATCAAGGAGAAAAGTTGCTTCATGAAGGATCTTTTTGAAATTGCAAAGGTATCAACGGACGCGTTTGCGAAAACGCCCTTAACAATAACATAAAGTAGGGAAAAAACGGGCTAATCGAAGGCCAATTTACCGATCACTCATTCCTGCCTGCCTATCATTCATCAACTTTGGGAAGCTCCCTTTTACGTGTTTGATTTGTATCAATCAATCTGAGTTAGGCAAACTTTTGAACTACAACACACATCTTTAACTACGACACACACTCCTATTTCTTGAAATACTATGCGCACACTGATTTTTGCTTCGCAGTTCTAACCACGAAAAAAGGCCCTATGACGGGCCTTTTTTCGTGAAGAATCGATGATGATGATCTAAAGTTAAATCAGAGTTTCTGCCATTTGCAGGAAAATCGCTCTTTTGTAGTATTCCGGGTCATATTTTACAAGTACTTGAGTGCCTTTGCGGAGGGAGTCATATTTGGCAAAAGGAAGGACCTCCCGCATCTCCGTTACAAAATCATTACCTGCATTTGGTTTCACCTGCACCTGTACCTGAAATTCAGGCAGGTTGTTGAGGTATTCACCCGTTGGCCGGATGGCCAGAACGGTAGCGTTCGCCTGAACGCCTTGTTTGAGAATCTTCTTCTTTCTCTCTTCCGCGATCCGCTTGCGAATAGACGATAAAGTCCAAAAAGCGACCATGCAGAGCAGAACAAGTGTTGCGCCGATTTCCCTGTTATTAAATTCCACAGCTAAATTTTAGTTAAGAGTGTGATGCCCAAAAATAATGGAATAACTCTAAAAAAAGTACCATTTCAT
>CAMLNK010000858.1 GCA_946481035.1 uncultured Dyadobacter sp.
ACACTATAAGGATTACCCGTGCTCTGGCCGATGATCCTCCCTTCGTGGTTAAGGTCCCAAACGACCTGCATATTGTACTCACCGCGATCCAGCCGGGACAGCAGGGTAGGATAGGACAACGACGAATCGGAAAAGAGGACCGGCTCTCCGGGTTTTACATTACTAACCTGTATCCGGAAGCAGGGCCAGCCGGTGCGGTCTTTCGGCTGTTCGTTTTTGGTGGAAAGGTAGAGAATAACGCTGCCCGAAAAGGGGCCTTCAAGAGCGCCGGAAGTGTAAGTTACTTCAAATTGCTGAGCACTAAGGGTGTGAAAAAGGAAAAAGCAAATGAGTAACGGGATCGTTTTCATGGTGTTGCAGAAGTTTGAGTTGTCGGAACCGTAGACGACTGCGCCGCGAAAATGTTACAATTGAATGGCTGACAGTTACCGGTGGTCTGCCGGCAGCGGAGGCGATGCCCCACGCCAGTGCGGTACCCAAACCGGGTTTGAATATTCCTGTCAATAGGCCATAACTTTATAAGCAGAAAACCCCGGGACAATCATCCCGGGGTTTTATATTGAATTAATAACTCAGGTTCTATTCACGCGAAGGCACACCGCTGGTTTGAGTCGCCAGGTTCCTGTAATTTCCGGTGGTACCCGTATGGTTTTTCGTGTTTTTGGGCGAAGAACCGCTTCCTTCTTTCACGACCGTATCCGATTCGGTGAGGTTTTTGCGGCGTAATTCAACGGCCTCTTTGGAAAAAAGCATCGAATTATTGTCCACGCGTTCCGAATACCGGGCATCCGGTGTTTTCGTTTCCTTTGCCGGTGCCGGTTTGTTGGCTGTACTGCCTGTGGTTTGGGCGTAGGACATTGTTGCTCCGCAGAGCAATACCATTACTGCGGTTATCATCGGTTTTTTCATAATGCTATATGTTATCTTGATTGATTCCTTCCGGCTAATATAAGTAAAAACAATGCCAGTTGCGGGTACTATTAACCGCATTTTAATCTGCAAATCAGTCCCTCAGAAGGTATTCTTTTTGAAAGTAGAATCAGCTTTTGATGCGCTTTTGCCGATGCGTGCACGTGCACGAGATTGCTTTTTGGGAAATCAACTCATGCGGAAGCTATGAAACCGAAGACATTTTTAGCGGCACTTTTTGCCGGACTACTGATCGCTGGCACGAGCCTGTTCGAAAATCTACACGCGCAAAACGCCGGCGACCGGGCCGATAGCCTTGCCGCATCTAAAATTTTCGTCCACACCGGCTTCGAAAATGCTTCGCCGATGAACTGGCGGATCGATTCGGCCGGGAGGGTGGTTGGCAGCCTGGTGTACGATCACGAGCGCTTTTCACGGAACAGGGCTGTGAATCACTTCCATTTCAGGGTGGAGGCGGCTGTGGGCGCCGAGGTTACTGTGATTCTCGAAAATTTTGATAATATCTGGAACAACCGGTTCGCCAGCGACCTTTCGGAGCGCTCGCGTTTTGTGGTTTCGTTTGACAACAAAAAATGGGAAAGCCGCTCCATAGAAGCATTGCCGGGCCGCCGGATGCTGTTCAAATTGAGGATGGAGGCGCCTTACGCGTACATCGCGAGCGTAGAACCCTACCGGATCAGCGACCTGGATAAAATGCTGGCGAAAATCGGCAAGAGCAAGCTGGCCGGCATTACCACAATTGGAAAAACTTCGGAAGGCCGCCCGCTGGAAATCGTCCGGATCGGTAACGAAAACGCGCCGAAACGCCTTTTCCTGCGTGCAAGGGCGCATGCGTTCGAGGCGGGCGGGAACTGGACGGTCGAGGGGCTGGTGCAAAAGTTTCTCAGTGATGACGACGATGCCCGACGTTATCTGAAAAGATATTGTGTTTACATCCTGCCTATGGCCAACAAAGACGGCGTAGCGCGCGGAAAAACGCGGTTTAATGCAAACGGCTACGATTTGAACCGAAAATGGGACAAGCCGGCCGACGAACTCGTCGCTCCGGAAAACTATTACCTCGAACAATGGTTGCAGCAGATGATCAGGGCGAACAAAAAGCCCGACCTCGCGCTCGATATACATAATGATGCGGGCGGGCACCTCCACGTGAGCCGGCCCGACGGCGACATTACGGCCTACCTGGCCAGTATGGACAAGCTGGAATCGCTCCTGCGCAAGCATACCTGGTTCACCGAAGGCGCCACCAAAGCCAGTTTCAGGAACCCGGGCACCCTGGGAGAGGGCTTTCTGACGAGGTTTGGTATTTATGCCGCCGTGTACGAGCTGAACTACGAGTGGGTAAAAGGCCTCAACAAAGCTCCGCTCGCCGCGGATTGGATTTTACTCGGAAACAAGCTGCCGGAGGTCTTCTACCATTATTTTGAATGACGACCGGCTGCCGGATCAGGGGGCCTTGCTGATAAATTTCACTTTGGACTTAATATCCGTACGCAGCACGCTTTGCTGGCGAAAGCGGCGAATGTAGCGCTGGGCAATGCTATCGAGCGCAGCGCTTCTTTCTTTCGTTTTTTTGCCAAAAAAAGTGACCACTTTCGTCGGCTCGGTGATCGTTTGTTTGGTATCGGTATCTTTCCAGCGGCCGTTGGCATCCCATTCGGTGTAGCCTTCGGGGAAATAGTTGCTGATCACGCTGTCGCTGAAATTCTTCCATTGTTGCTCGGTTACCATACCACCACCATTAGGAATATCCCTTCCGAAATAAAGGTCGCTGCGCTGGTAGCTGGCGCAGGAAGCAAGGCCCAGGCAGCCGACCAGCGCCCAATTTTGGAGTCGTTTCAAGTTGCTCATTGTTCAGGTTAATGTAAGCGGTAGTTTGAAATGGTAAATTAATGTAGCCGCAAACTAACTACAAGTTACTACAAGCAAAAAGGGCCGTCGAAATAAACCGACAGCCCGTCGCATTTCACTGATCGTAGTCTTTTTTAATTCCTTACCTTTACCATCCCCGCTATCAGAACACTCGTTCAGGTTATTCATCAAAAACGAAAAAGTCATGCAGAAAATCGTCCCGCATTTATGGTTTGACAAGGAAGCTGCGGAAGCGGCGGAATTTTATGCTTCGGTATTCCCCGACTCGCGGGTTACCAGCATTACAACAATGGAAAATACGCCTTCCGGCGATGCCGATATGGTCATTTTCGAGCTGTGGA
>CAMLNK010000859.1 GCA_946481035.1 uncultured Dyadobacter sp.
TCAACACAAACCACGCGGTGATTCGCTTCAGTTTCTGTGAGGGGCCTTCTGTGGTATACAATATACCAACGATCGGTACCCGGCGGGTTGATCACGGAGTGATGGCCGGCGCCGGTGGCTACGGCAGTGTCCTGTTGCAGGATCTTGCCGATCCTTCTGAAGGGGCCCGACGGGGAATCGGCAATGGCATAGGCCACAGAATAGTTTGGACCCGTCCAGCCGCCTTCCGACCACATAAAATAATATTTGCCATTGCGGATAAACATGAATGGCCCTTCCACATAGTTTTCCGGCGTAATCTCGCGGAACGTTTTGCCATCTTCAAAAGGAATGAAGCCGGTAAAATCGCTTTTCAGTTTGGCGACATTACAATGCTTCCAGCCGCCGTAAAAAAGGTAATACTGGCCGTCTTTGTCTTTAAAAACGAACTGATCGATGGGCTGCGCGCCGTTATGGAACTTGTCGATGAGCGGCTTGCCGAGGTAGTCCTTGAACGGGCCTTCGGGACGATCGGCCACAGCTACGCCGATACCGCCTTTTTCATTGTCATTCTGAATATCGTTAGCTCCGAAAAACAGGTAGTATTTCTTATCCTTTTCAATGATAGACGGAGCCCACATGGCTCTTTTCGCCCATTTGATCGCCGAAGTATCGACAATATTCGGGTGTTTGTTCCAGGTTACCAGGTCTTTGGACGAAAATGCATCCATATGTACCTGTTTGTTATAAGGCGCCGAGTAAGTTGGGTAAATCCAGAACGTTTTGTTAAAAATGATCCCCTCAGGATCGGCATACCAGCCTGGAAAGACCGGGTTACCCGACGTTCCGGTGGCCGTCTTGGACGATTGTGCAAAAGTGTGGTAAAAACAAAGGTTTAGAAGCGTTAAAAGAAGCAGTTTTTTCATGAGTAAGTTTCGGTAATTGGCAATGTAACCGCTGCAAGTTCCAAATTTTTGTTCAATTAATAAACCTCGCCGGCGCCGCCTCCGCCGAATGTACCACCGCCGAATTCGAGTCCGGGACTGAGTCCCTGACCGGCCGGCGTGACGCCTAGTTCTTGTGCGGCAATGACCGCTTGCAGGTTTTCGAGGCTGTTTTTGCGATGTTGCTCATCGGATATGCCGTGTTTGGGTGTGTGTAAATATTTAATCAGCGCTATCGAAACTGCGATCATCAGCACGCCCGCGAGCACAAGCTCCTGGGAGGCGCTCAGCGAACTGAAATAGTTAACATATGTGTACGCGGAAAACCCAATAGCAAGCAAACCGACGATAAACAGAATACGATCAGCTCGTTTTAATCCGGCCACAATATAAAGTAATGGTATGCCAAAGGTAAAGAAGTAAAACAGGGGAGCGAATGCGATTTGCGGGGCAACGGTTACATTCAGGCCACTGATCAGCGCATTCAACTCTCTTACTACCAGGTAATTTCCCCCGAGATAGAAGGTGACCAATGCAAGCACTTCAAGGATCTGGCAGCATTCCTGGTAATAAATGTCCTTATTTTTTCTGGCCAGAACATAAATCGCTCCGGACAGTATCATGACCGCAAATGGCAAAAGGGCTTTGCCTAGCGGGAATTTCATCATCCATTCGGCCATGATGGTGAATATCAATCCGAAAATGGCGATTGGGCCAAGTAAATCGGCATAGTGCAGGGTAGCCGGGACAATGATCGCAAGGGCAACCAGGCAATAGGCCCAAAGCGGTGCATGTTCAAACAGCAGGAACACCGGCACGATAGCCGCCGTAACCGCTGCGTACAGCAATGCATTATCGACGCCGGAATGGAAGAGGTTTTTGGTTTTGATTAAATATTCCAAAAAGAAAACAAAGCCGGCGCAGCAGATCAGGCTCAATGTCGAAAACCCGACTTCGGAACTGGTATCATAGATGAACAGCGACAGAAAACCGACGAAAAACGAGCATGCGACGACGCCAAAAAGAAACAGCCCGATCTTGACGAATATGCCAGGACGGTAAAACTTTTCAGCAAAAAGGGTTTTCACCTGCTCTTCCTGCTCACCGGTAAGAAGGTTTTTGGATTTCCACATTGCTGCCTGGTATTGAATGTGCAGGTTTTCGACCCAGGTTTCGTTGTATGCCTTTTTCATTTTTTGATCTCCGGTTTGATCCCAAGGAATTTTTTAAAGTTCAGCAGGAAGTAGATCACGCCAATGCTGGAAAAAAAGAAATAGAAAATGCCCAGCCCGAATGCGGCGTCGGCCCCAAGGTTATCGAAAATGATGTAAGTGATGATACTGTAACCGTAGACTGTGCCCATCAGCAGGAACAGCAGCGATTGCGCGTGCCGCGCGCGTCGGATGAAGAAGTAACAGAGGCCGAGACCGATGAAAAAGTAAAGGACTTTGGGGCTGTGGCTGAATAGCCCGATCTGCGCTGCAATGCAGGCCAGGTTACCACCCATCACCATATATGTGAATGCGAAGTGCTTTTTGATGTTTTGCTCTTCCGAAATCCAACCGACTGCCGTGAGCACGCAACCGAGGCCAATTGCGGGAATGATTAGTGTGCCGTCTGAAAAGTCGTTGTCGGACAAGACAGAAAGCGGTGCGATGGTGAGCCCCAACCAGGAGGCCAGGCCGGTAATGGCCATCGACAACGCGCCGCGGTGGTCGAAGCGGTAGGCGCAGAAAAAGAAAATGATCGTGGGAATGATCACGGCCAGTCCATAACGTGTGCCGAAAAGGTTGTATTGATATTGCAAATAACCTTCGAGCCCCAGGAATGTCGAGCAGCCCAGCAAAAGCACATAATCGGCCAGCTTGTTGGGATTATGAATTTGTTCGTGCGAATAGGGCAGGCTGTTTTTGTAGGTGTAGTAAAAACAACCTGCGGTAATGAGCGCGATGGCAGCGATGATTACCTGGTGGCCGATCGTGTCGATATTTTCGTAAATCAGAATACCGGAGCCGGAGCTGAAAAGCAGGATGCCCAGGTACAATACCGAGCGCAATTCCCAGTGAATGGAAAAGGCTTTGTCGCTTTCAAACGAAGCGATGGCGTCGGCCTGTTGATCAGAAATAACCCCCTTGCCTGTCAGGGAATTAAGGATGGATTTTGTGGTCATGGAAGTTGAGACGAGGGAAGGTAAAGTTAACGAACTTTACTATGAAACGC
>CAMLNK010000860.1 GCA_946481035.1 uncultured Dyadobacter sp.
TACACCGCATTCTCTAATCCCTTCCGGTCTTTCTTGGTGCTGACAATGTCGGTTCCTGCCGCCCTGGTCGGCGTAATTGTATGGTGTATGATGTTAAACCCAAAACGAACGTTGTTCTTCACATTGGCGAAATAGGTGAAGTCCTGTTTGAGATTCAGGTCTTTGATATGGGAGTTGAAGTTGGTTTCAGCGCCGTCACTTTTGAAACCTACATTAAAATCATAATTGCTGTAAATAAAAGAGGTATTCGAAAACAACTTGCTGCTCAGCACACTGTTCCACCTTAACGTCCCGGTTGAATTTCCCCATTTACTTGAAAACAGAGTCGAGATCCCCAGCACATCCTTGCCAAAATAGCCTGAAAAGAAAAGCTTGTTTTTGTCATTAACTTCCAGGTTGGCCTTCATGTTCAAATCGTAAAAGTACAGCTTGGTATCTTTCAGATCCGAGGAGAGTTTGGCAAACACATCCGCGTAGGTGCGCCTGCCGGAGACGATAAACGAGGACTTGTCCTTTTGAATGGGCCCCTCAACCGTTAACCGGCTGCTGATCAAACCAATACCTCCGCTCACTTGATAGTTTTTATTGTTCCCCTCCTTCATTTTCACATCCAGTACCGAGGACAAACGTCCTCCGAACTGCGCCGGGCTATTGCCTTTGATAATCGTAGCGTCCTTGATCGCGTCGCTGTTGAAAGTACTGAAAATACCCAGCAAATGGGAGGCATTGTAGACGGGCGCCTCGTCGAGCAGGATCAGGTTCTGGTCGGTTGCCCCGCCCCGGACCGAAAATCCGTTCGATCCTTCCCCATTTGATTTCACCCCCGGCATCAGCTGAATGGTTTTTACCAGATCTTTTTCACCGAATACGACCGGGATTTTGGCAGCGGTTTTCATATTGAGCGTCTGGGTGCCCATCACCGCCTGCGTGAGGTTATCATCGTCCCTTTTGGAGCTGATCACCACCTCCTGCAAGTTCATATCATCGGACAGGTCTATATTGACCTTTGTGTTGGCTTGCAGATTAACAGCTACTGTTTGCTGCTGGTAGCCCACATAGGAGAACCGCAAAGTGTACTGCCCCTTTGGAAGGGAAATCGAATAGAAACCGTACTCGTTTGTGATGACACCCATGGTGGGCTGCTCTGCTACCACCACCGTTACACCGATCAGCGTTTCGCCGGTAGATTTCTGTTTGACTGTCCCGCTTACTGTATATTTGGTTTGCGCCATCAGCAATGTCGAACCAAATAGTAACAAGAGACTTGTTAAAATCGCTTTCTTACACTTCATAAATACAAACATTTTTTTGATCTTTTTTGCGCCGCGAACCGACTGCGATGCAAATGTGTGATCGAAAGAAAGCTTGTAAAAATTAATGAGAAGAAGTGCGGGATTTACGCGAAGAACGCGGCATTGTCAACCACTGTACCGGCTGAAAAATTCGTCGGCATACGTGCGCCCGATGGGAAGCTCATGCCCGGCAATATAGATCGTACCGCCGCGGACAGCTTCAATTTTGGAGAAAGGCAGAATATAACTGCGGTGTACGCGCATAAAGTCATTGGAATTCAATTTCTCCATCATCTCCTTCATCGGCATGCGCGCCACGATCGGCTTTCTGTTTTTAATATGTATTCTCAAATAATCCGCCAATCCTTCAATGTAGAGAATGTCGGATAACGGCACTTTTACCAAACTAAAATCTGAGCGGACAAACAGGTTTTTATCCGCGATATCGTCCTTTTTGTGAATATAATCGAAGTATTCAATTGCTTTGGAAATGGCTTGCGTAAAACGCTTCTGGTTGATGGGCTTCAACAAATAATCGATCGCGTTCAATTCATAGCTGGTTACCGCATACTCGCTGAATGCAGTCGTAAAAATGACCATCGTATTTTGCCTGAGCGATTTAACCAGGCTTATCCCGGTCATCGAAGGCATCTGTATGTCGCAGAATATCAGCTCGACCGGAAATTTATTCAGGTATCGCAGCGCCTCTGAGGGCTGCGTGAAAGTCTTTTGCAAACTTACACCCCCATGCTTAGCGCACAGCGATGTGATCACATTCAAAGCCAGCGGCTCGTCGTCTATGGCAATGGCGTTTATCATTGCAGGTTAATGTGTAGAGATACGATGAAGTCCTTTTCATTATCGTGAATGGTCAGCAAATGCCGCGACGGATAAATCAAATTCAATCGGTGCCTGGTATTCTCAATTCCCAATCCGCTGCGCTCGGAAATATCCCGCTGAACATTCACTTTGTTGTTAACCACACTCAGCTGAAATTCCGTACTACTAACCTGCATCCCGATCCTGATCCTGCTTTTTTGCTCCGAGTTAACGCCGTGCTTGAATGCATTTTCAATGAAGGGGATCAGTAGCATTGGCGCGATCCTGAGCGGCGGAATCGCATCCGGGCAATCATATTCCAGCCTTACGCTTCTGTCCAGCCGTAGTTTTTGTAATTCAATATAGTTGCTGATGTAATTGATTTCATCTTCCAGCAGCACAAAATCCTGCTGCGTCTCCTTCATGGTATAGCGCATCATTTCAGACAGTTTATCCACCATATCAGCCGCTCTGGGGGAGGTGTCTATCGCGATCGCGTAAATGTTATTCAGTGTATTAAAAAGGAAATGGGGATTGATCTGGGATTTAAGCGAAGCTATCTGGGCGGAAAGCTTTTCGCTTTCGGTCTGCCTCAACCTGTTATAAATAGTCCATAAAATGGAAGACACGATCGAGAGCGACCACAGCAATAATGCATTGACGATAATAATCGGCAGTACTTTCTCAATGACAGGATTAGTATTCAACGCCCTGAGCGAATTGAAATCCGACAGATAAAGAATACCCAGAAAAAGCGCTCCGGCTAACAGGATTGCCAGCAAAAGTGCACCGAAATAGGTCCAGTACCGTTTTGCCAGCAAATACCTGGGTATCAGCAGAAAATAATTGATGTAGAATATAACCAGCAACAAGGAGCTCAGCGCCAGGCAAAGCAGAAGGTACTTTCTGTCCGAGGAAGGATCCAATGCATTAAAAACCTGGTCGGTGGGAACATAAGGTATCACCAGCAACAAAACCCAAACCAGGGCATGCATGGCAGCCGCGACGCGATTTACTTTCATGAG
>CAMLNK010000861.1 GCA_946481035.1 uncultured Dyadobacter sp.
CACATTCGGGGGTGCTGCATTGGCAGCCTTCAACGCAGCGGTTTAAGCTTTACCGTTATGATCAGGAAGAGGCTTTTGCGAACAAAGTGAGGACAATCGGTGGAAAGGCATTTGTATTTACCGAGAAAGGGATCTTTACCGGTGATGCAGGGGCCGATCGCTTTAAGTCGTGGCTTTGGGGAGCGGGACTTTCCCGAAATGTCGATTTCAGGGATGGGTTAATAGACCGTAAAGGCCGATTGTGGATCGCAAATTTGAATGAAGGCCTGAAAGTATTCGATCCGGTCACGAACCGGGAGCTGCATCTGTGGGCACCTGAGCAGGGGCGAAAACTGGTCCATCAGAGTTTTATCAAAGGCATTCGTGAAACGCCCGACGGCAGGATCTGGATCGCTGCCTGTTCGCGGGGATTATTCTTTTTTGATGAGAAAAAGGCTGTTTTTACAAACATTCAGGAACTGGCGGTGAATAAGGGCCGGCGGCTGGGCGGCGATTGCATCAATGGTATTCAGGTAGCGCCCGATGGCTCCATTCTGGTGGCCAGCTGGGGGGGCGTTTCCAAAATAGCACCTGATGGTTTGATCACTGATTCCTTCGATTTCAGGTCGGGTAGTCTAAAGGATACTTACTGCGCTGATATCGCCGAAGCGCCCGACGGGCGGTTTTGGTTCAGTACCAACGAGGGCATTCATGTCGCCGATCCGAAAACACGGGCTGTCCGGTACCTCACAACGATCGACGGCCTTCGCAGCAATGCGCCGGTAGGTTTTTATTACAATGCACCCGGTGAATTGTTACTGGGGTATATCAACACGCTGAACATACTCGACATGAAGCAACTTGGGGGCAATGTGCGGTCGCCGGGAATTGCGCTGGCTTCGGTGGAAATAAAAGGTAAAAAGCTTTTTCAGGATGTGGGAAAAGTTTTTGTGCTTCAACCGGATGAGAACTCGGTGAATTTCAATTTCACCACCCTGAATTTCGAACCGGCTTCGCAAAACCGGTTCAGTTATCAGCTCGAAGGCTACGACGACGATTGGGTCGACATCGGTAACGACCACACGGTCTCGTTCGCGAACCTGCCCGCGAGCTCGTATACGTTGCGTGTACGCAGCAGCAACGCGTCGGGTGTCATGAGCAGGAAACCGCTGGTGGTCAGACTTACGATCCGGCCCTATTTTACAAACACCTGGTTTTTTCGCGTGCTGATCGGCCTCACGATCGCCGGATTGATCGTCGCCATGATGCGCTGGCGGGTCGATACCCTGGCCGAGCGGACCCGGCTCGACCACCAGGTTACCGAGTGGCGGCTCAAAGCGTTACAGTCGCAGATGAACCCGCATTTTCTCTTCAATTCCCTCAATTCCGTGCAGAATTACCTGCTCACCAACCGGGGGGTGGAAGGGGCCAAGTACCTTTCCAAATTTTCGAAGCTGGTGCGGCGCATTATGGAAAATTCCAATCACCAGTATTTATCGTTCGAGAAGATCGTCGATACGCTTCGGATGTACGTCGAGATCGAGTCTTTTCGGTTCAATCATGAGTTTACTTACACTTTTGATATAGAAGAAAACGACGTGCTCCTCGATGCGCAGCTACCGCCGACACTGTTGCAGCCCTATGTGGAAAATGCGATCTGGCATGGGCTGATGCCCAAGGAAGGGGAGAAAAAACTGGCAATCACGGCGCGGATAAGCGACCGCCACATCGTTTGCACGATCGAGGACAATGGGGTAGGGCGCGACTTTGCGCCGCGGACGGAGGGGCATATTTCCCGCGGGCAGGAAATGACGCGGGGCATTTTCGAGGCGCTGCGGCAGCGGGACAGCGAGGCGCGCATTGAAATGATCGACCTTTTTGACGACCACAGCAAACCGGCCGGAACGCTGGTAAAAATGATCATACCGATTGAAAACGTATAAGTTATGAGCCAATCTTTACGCGCAGTCATTATCGACGACGAAACCAATGCCCGGGAGGCACTTACCAACCTGCTCCGGATCGTGAGCCCGGAAGTGACGGTTTGCGGGGAGGCGCGCAATGCGGATACCGGCATCGAACTGATCCGGAAGGAGCGGCCCAACCTGATCTTTCTGGATATTCAGATGCCCGGCAAAAGTGGTTTTGATATGCTTTCCAGCTTCGAAAAGGTGGATTTCGGTGTGATTTTTACGACCGCATATCAGGAATATGCCATCCGGGCGTTCCGGTTTAGCGCAATTGATTATCTGCTCAAACCGATCGACCCCGACGAGCTTCAAACGGCCGTCGCGAAGTTCAGGGACAGGGTAGGGAGCGTCAATCCCGAGCAATTGCGGATCTTGCAGGAGCAGCTGGACCCGGTGCGTATGCCGCGGCTGATCGAACGCCAGCGCAATGATCACCAGCGCATTGCATTGCCTACCGCGGAGGGCATCCATTTTGTGCAGATGACCGACATTATCCAATGCGAATCGCTGGGCTCCTACACCAAATTCCACCTCGTAAAAGGCCCTGCGATCGTCGTTTCGCGGTTATTGAAAGAATACGAGGAGATCCTCGATAACTACTATTTCTTCCGGGTACATCAATCCAACATCATCAATCTCGAACACATCAAGCGGTACGTGAAAGGCGACGGCGGGCAGGTGTGGATGAGCGACAACACCGAAATCGAGGTGTCGCGGCGGCGCAAGGATGAGTTTCTATCGCTCCTTTCGGATTTTTACGTGAATTCGGGTAAGCTGAAATAGGCTGTCCGGGCCCTTCCCTCGCGGGTAGTATATTTAAGTTTCGTTCTTTGTTATATTTTGTTGTTTAGATTTAGTTTAAATAATATTTTTGCGCGAAATCTAAATCAACGCTATGACAAAAAAGCTATTTCTACTCGCATTAACGCTCTATTTTGTTGCTGCAAAGGTATTTGCGCAAAATGGTACCATCAGCGGATCGGTGCGGACTTCGGACGGTGAACCGGTGGAGCTCGTGACCGTGAATGTGAAAGGTACCGCCAAAGGCGCATTGACCGACCGCAACGGCAAGTATCAGATCAGGAATATTCAACCCGGATTACACCGGTTGGTGGCGTCCTTTATCGGTCTGGAAAAGCAGGAGCAGACGATCGAAGTGACGGCGGGCAGCATTACCTCGCTGGA
>CAMLNK010000862.1 GCA_946481035.1 uncultured Dyadobacter sp.
ACCGCTTTGGAAAAAGGTTATGAGGTACTTAAAAAAGGCGGGACCAGCGTACAGGCTGTCGAGGCGGCTATTCACGTTATGGAGGACTCGCCGCTGTTCAATGCAGGAAAAGGTGCTGTGTTTACAAATGAAGGTAAAAATGAGCTGGACGCGGCCATTATGGAAGGCAAAACATTAAAAGCAGGCGCGGTAGCGGGTGTTACCACTATTAAAAACCCTATTTCCGCAGCCATTGCAGTAATGGACCAATCGGTACACGTAATGATGGCCGGGAAGGGCGCCGAGCAGTTTGCCAAAGAGAAAGGACTGGAAATCGTAGACCCGTCGTATTTTCATACCGAAGCCCGGTACGAGGCATTGGAGCGCGCCAAAGCGCAGGAGAAAACCGAGCTGGATCATGTTGATAAAGGGGAGAATGGAGGAAAAGAGGAAGGAGGAAAGGGAAAAGGCCCCTCCTCCCCCTCTTCCCCTTCTTCCCCTTCCTCCCTTATTTTCACAGAGGGCAAAAAGTTTGGGACGGTGGGCTGCGTGGCTTTGGATAAATACGGTAATCTGGCCGCGGGGACTTCTACCGGCGGCATGACCAATAAGCGTTACGGCCGTATCGGCGACGCGCCCATTATTGGTGCCGGAACTTATGCCAACAATGCGACTTGCGCGGTTTCCGCAACCGGACACGGTGAGTACTTCATCCGCTCGGTCGTGGCTCATGATATTTCCGCATTAATGGAATATAAAGGAATGTCGCTCACCGACGCATCCAACGAAGTGGTCATGAAAAAACTCGTGGAACGAGGCGGCGAAGGAGGCGTGATCGCCGTCGACCGGAATGGCAACATCGCCATGCCATTCAACAGCGAGGGAATGTATCGGGGTTATATCAAAAGCGACGGCAAACGTGAAATATTGATTTATAAGGATTAATGAGATAAGCCGCGGAGAACCGGATTTGCCACGGCATTTTTGCATTTGTTTTGAAAAGAAGCCATACAAAAACAGACGTTTCCCGCGTTTTCAGATTATAGTTTGTAACCTCACGGCTTCTTTTCCTCTAACATGAAATCAGTTTACGGCATTCTCTTACTGATCCTGCTTTCGGCGTACGCGAGTGCGTCGCACCTGCGGGGCGGGGAAATCCTGGCAAAAAATCTGTCGGGACAAACCTATGATATCAGGGTCAGGATTTACCTGGATATTGAACACGGGCAGGGCGCGGCGAACGCATTAAGTTCTGTGACAGTTTGCATGGGCGACGGGGCCGTCAAAGAGGCATCCAGGCTTTCGCTCACTGCAATTTCCCAAGGGGTATCGGTTGCAGAATATCAGCTCAACTACACATACCCTACCTCAGGTATTTACCAGATTTCGACGGCTCTTGAAACCCGTACCAATCAAATCCTGAACTTACCCGAGGCTGGAATGACCTCGCAGTTCGTCTGGACCGTCATTGACACCCAACAGTCAAATTCGACGCCTGTACTGCCCTATCTTTCCTTTGAAGCCGGCGTCCGCCAGGTTTTTTCGGTTGATCTCAAACCAACCGTTGCCGACAACGACAGCATTACCGCGAAAGTCGTTCGGTTGAGCAAGCCTTCGCCCGGAACCTGCGGCGTGCGGATGGTCGACCACACCTATTTGTTCCCCAATGAAATCAGCGCTACCGGTACATTTAAAGTCGATGCGGCGCAGAAAAAGCTGGTATGGACCGCGCCGGAAGTGGTAGGCAACTACCTGTTTGCGATACTGGTCGTCGAATGGCGCGATGGCGCGAGAATCTCGGAAACCTACCGTGAAGGAATGGTGTCAGTGATCGACAAACCGGGAGAAACGGTTGAGATTCCGCCCTACGAGTCCTCAGAATATGGAGGCGTAATCACTTCGACGCCGGTTGTTTCCTCTTCGGAAGTATCGATGGCGATCCAGGCATATCCTGTACCTACCGAAAACTTTGTGACCGTAAAAGCATACAGCAAACAACGGGCGATCATCCGTTTGCAGCTGATCGACATGAATGGCCGCATATTGACCGAGATTGCAAGCAAAACACCTGAAATCGCCGTTCAGGAAGAGTTTGATATGCGTAATCTCACACGAGGCGTGTACCTGATCCGCGCCAGCAATGCGAAGGACTCGGTGACTCAAAAAGTATTGAGATAATGCCATTTCCCTGTAATGGTACCCGGCTTTATTCTCGTCCTATGGGATATAGTTGTTTTAGGTGAAATACAATTTCACGTATTACCATAGGTTAATTATTAAACAGAAAAGCGGCAGGTCTTGTGATCTGCCGCTTTCTTCATAAAATATCTACCTGATACACTGCTAGTTGTCCATTTCGCTGTCCATAGGGTCCAGTGCCGTTATCTTTTCCTGGAACAACCTGCTTTTCAGCAGCATTTCCTTGATCATTGCTGCGTGCGAGAAGGTGATCATATGGCCCGCATTGTAAAGGAAAATGTATTGGGCGCGCTTGCTTTTGATATGACGTTTGGCAAAATCGATGTTTGACGGATCGGCGATCCAGTCGTTACCGCCCTGTATCACAGTGGTTGGGACGCTGATCCGTTCCCAAACCGGCAGCATTTTCCGAAGTTCATCGGCGTGGCTGTATTTTTCGGCTGTGGCTGCATTAAACGCAGCGGGCAGGAACAGCTGTACGATACTCATTCTCCCCCATTTGGAGAACCAGAAGAACCGCTCGGTTTCCGGATCGATTACCGGCGATACCATGATCAGTTCTTTCACTTTATCGGGAGCCATGGAAGTGAGCCTTGCGGCGATAGGTGCGCCATAGGACCGGCCAAGCACAATCACTTTCTGGTCGCTTTTGTTGAGCGAGAACACCGGGAGCAGCGCGTTGGCCTGCGTCTCGATCGAAGTCACATACCGCCGTTTTTTCAGCCGGGATTTGCCGTAACCCACCCTATCAACCGAAACGATGTGAAAATGTTTTTGCAAATCCTCATCGTCCATCAGGTTCATATATCCCCATAACGATCCGGGCGCGCCATGAATGAGCAGCAGCATCGGAAGCGTATCGGGCCCCATGCTGGCCAGAGAAAGTGAAAGTGTGTCGTTCTTGATGAATATCTCCTTCGGCTTGACCTTCTTATCGGCATAATGCCTCCGCA
>CAMLNK010000863.1 GCA_946481035.1 uncultured Dyadobacter sp.
CACCGGCCGAAACGCCCGAAAAATCGTTCGTACACATCGGGCATCCAGTACCAGCTTGGCCCCATATCAAAGGTGAAGCCCTGTTCCGAAAACGTGCGGGCACGGCCGCCGATCGTCTCGTTCTTTTCAAAAATCGTTACGTCGTGGCCTTCCCTGGCAAGGATAGCACCGGCCGCCATGCCTGCGAAACCGGCGCCGATCACGCCGACTTTTTTGCTCGCTCCGTTAGGGGTTCGTGTGTGCATCTTTTCCAATGGTTTCAAAAAGTTCTTCAATGGATTCGATCCGGCTGACGCGCGGCTCGTACGTGAGACCATCGCCGCCACCTGAAAAACAGATCGCGCAACCAGGAAAGTCCTGTGCAAGCTGGCTGAGCAGCTCCGGCGCCTGGTTTTCGGGTTGGTTGGCTACAAAAAAAGTATAGATGTGGGTAGGTGCAATGTCGCTGGCCACGGCTTGGAGGTCGGCGTAGGGCACGCGTGCGCCCAGGTACACCGCGCGCTGGCCCGTGCGTGTGAGCAGATAATAAGCAAATAACAGCCCTATTTCGTGCTCCTCGCCCTCGTGAAGAAACAGCAGCCATTTCTGGTCACTGGCTGTCGGCACAGGTAATGCGTCGATCGCCGTGAAAAGCTTTTGCCGGATCAGGTTAGACAAAAAATGCTCCTGTGCGGGCAGCAATGCATCTTTTGTCCACATCAGGCCTGTGCGCACCAGCAGCGGATAGAGTATTTTTTCATAGGTAGCCACCATCCCCAGCCGGTCGACGGCATCGGCGAACAATCGGTGAAACGTCGGCGCGTCGTAGGCCGCAATGGCGATCACCGCCTCGTTGATCCACGCTTCCACATGCTGGTCGGTCTGCAATGACTCGGCGATAATGCGGTCGATCTCCTCGCGTATTTGTGCATTGCTTAACCGGCTGATTTGTGAAATTTTCATACCGCGGTTCAGTAACGTGCACACGTTCAGGAGTTTCTTGACGTGGTCGTCGTTGTAGAAGCGAATGTTGGTGCCGGTCCGTTCCGGTTCGAGCAGGCCGTAACGCTGCTCCCAGATGCGGATCGTGTGCGCTCTGGTGCTGGTAATGCGTTCGAGATCCCGTATCGAATAGGTGGACATCTTATTTTGTTTAATGTTTTTCAAAAATAGTTAAACAAAATAAATTGTTTACTTTTTTGTAGGAAAATTAAAAATTGCTGCTACTTTTGATATTGATAATATCTTATGTCTGATTTTAAAAATATCAACTCATGGGTGCGCAGGATATATTCTGGTCGGTCAATGTCAAATTCCTCCGTTTGCGTCAGAAACTTAGTCAGGAAGCGCTGGCGGAAAAGCTCGGGATCAGCAGGGTGAAGCTCAATGCGATCGAAAGCGGCCGGACGGCCAATCCGACGGTAGATGACCTGATCAATTTTTCGGAATATTTCCGGATGAGTATCGACAGTCTCCTCAAAATGGATTTGGGCAAGCTCTCGGATCAGAAACTGAAAGACTTGGAAGAGGGTAGCGAGCTGTTTATGAAAGGCAGCCAGATTCGCGTCCTGGCCATTACGGTTGACAAGGAAGACAAAGAGAATATCGAATACGTACCCGTGCAGGCGCGTGCGGGATACCGGTCGGGTTACGCCGATCCCGAGTTTCTGGCCACATTGCCGCGTTTCAACCTGCCCACGGTGCCTAAAAATGGAACGTTCCGGATGTTCCCGACGGTCGGTGATTCGATGCTGCCGGTGCCGGAAGGTGCGGATATCATTACAAGGTACGTGCAGGACTGGACAACCGTGAAGCCCGAAACGCCTTGCATTGTCATTTTAAAGGGCGACCAGGATTTCGTGTTCAAGCAGGTAACCATCAACCAGGAAGCAGGTACAATGCTGCTGCAATCGTTCAACAAGCAGTACTTTGCCTACACGGTCCCGATTGGCGAGGTGATCGAGCTTTGGGAATATTACAGCTTCCATAGTAAGGCGCTTCCTGAACCGCAGACGGATATGCAGCAGCTTATGCGGATGTTGCAGGAAATGCAGAACGAGTTAAAGGAACTGAAAAAGCGATCCAGTTACAAATAGGGAATCGTCTACAAATAATTGGACAAGCCGGCTTGATAGCCGGCTTTTTCTGTGATGCCGGGGTTGGGTGTCTTGGAAATGTTATAGTTGTTAAAATCTGGTTAAAATGCGCGAATCGAACATTTTGCTTTCGTAAAAGCACAAAATTCTAGAAGTATTAGTCGATTTTTAGCTATTTATGTAGAATAAATATGGAAGTATTGCAATCAAAAGGTTTGTTATGCGCTAATACTATTTTGCGGGGCGATGTGGATTGTATTGGATTAGTGCAATTTTTAGGAAAGTTGTCACCCCTTAAAACCTAGATATCACCCCAAACTACCCCGGCCTGGTCACAAAAAGGACAATGGTTCGAGAGGGGCGGTCTAAATTCGTTGAGTAAGTAAAACAACTCAACTTCATGTTTGCCAAACCTCTATACTTAAGTATTTTAGCGCTCCTCCCGTTAGTAGTCAACCAGGTGTCCGCGCAAAGCCCTACCTCTTCGGCTCAGCGATTCAACATATTCGTCAAAGGGGACGCCACACTGCAATCCAATGAAACCGAAGGCCCGATTGCCGTCGGCGGAAATGTGACAACCAATCAATACCAGATCAGTTTCAATAGCCAGCACGGTGTACTTTTTGTCAATAATGCGTCCATTGGCCTGGCGGTCCGCGGCGCAGTAAAACTCAATAGCGGAAGCTTGACGGTGAACGGCAATAACTATGTTAAAATAGGCAATTGCAGCCCTTCGGAAGCATCCGGTACCAGCCTGAAAGTCTGGTACAAGGATAATAACAATGCCGCTTCGACCATCCGCATTACCGAAACCAGCAAGCAATACTGGGAAACACCCAATATTACGATCAATGCGAACATCAATACCTGGTCGCCCAGCGTGAGCGAATCGGTGAACCCGGTTTGTGAAAATGTTTTCGGGACCGGCCCCGGCCAGATCGATATCGACGGAGCATTCACGACATTTACCAAGCGGTCCAATCAATTGAAGGAAATGGCGGACAACCTGCCTATCCGCGACCAGAACGGTAATATTATGGCGTCTGCGCCG
>CAMLNK010000864.1 GCA_946481035.1 uncultured Dyadobacter sp.
TTTTTGAAAATCTTCATCCTCAAAAATCAAAGTCTTCTATGTCAGCTTCCCAACCACTTGCCGGAATTGATTTCAACCTCAGTGAAGAACATCTGGCAGTACAAGCCGCCGCGCGCGATTTTGCACAAACCGAGTTGTTGCCCGGTGTGATCGAGCGGGACAATGCCCAGCATTTCGATCCCGGATTGTTGCGTAAAATGGCTGAAATGGGCCTTCTAGGCATCATGGTGGCGCCTGAATACGGGGGAGGAGGCATGGATACGGTCGCCTATGTGCTTGCGATGGAAGAAATATCAAAGGTGGATGCGTCGGCCGGGGTGATCATGTCGGTGAACAATTCGCTGGTATGCTGGGGGCTCGAAAAGTATGGCACGGAGGAGCAGAAACAGCGATACCTGACACGCCTCGCCTCGGGCGAGATCATCGGCGCATTCTGCCTGTCGGAGCCGGAAGCGGGTTCGGATGCCACCTCACAGCATACAACCGCCTTTCTGAACGGGGACCATTATTTATTGAACGGCACAAAAAACTGGATCACCAGCGGAAACACTTCGTCGGTATGCCTCGTAATTGCCCAAACCCACCCGGAGGCGAAGCACAAGGGCATTAATGCATTCATTGTCGAGAAAGGCTGGGATGGATTTTCCGTCGGTAAAAAGGAAGATAAAATGGGTATAAGGGCCTCTGACACACATACTTTGATGTTTTCGGATGTGAAAGTACCCACAGGGAACCGGATCGGGGCGGATGGCTTCGGGTTCAAGTTCGCGATGAACGTGCTCAACGGCGGGCGTATCGGCATTGCGGCGCAGGCGTTGGGAATAGCAGCCGGTGCATTTGAACTTTCCTTGAAATATTCCAAGGAGCGGAAGACATTCGGCAAACCCATCGCCGATCACCAGGCAATACAGTTCAAATTGTCGGAAATGGCGACGAAAATTGAGGCCGCCCGGTTACTTGTTTACAAGGCCGCCCGGTTGAAAGATGAAGGTAAGGACTACATCCAGGCCGCTGCTATGGCAAAATTGTATGCATCCGAAGTTGCAATGTGGGTGACAACGGAAGCCGTCCAGGTGCACGGGGGCTACGGTTATGTAAAAGAATACCACGTAGAGCGGCTCATGCGCGATGCGAAAATCACACAGATTTATGAAGGTACCTCCGAAATCCAAAAACTTGTAATCGCCCGGGAGCTACTTAAATAATTAGGAATTCGCTTAAAAGTCGATTTTATTCTGAATGTTGGATTTAAATAATATTAAAATATCACTTTTTTTCAAATTTTTGTGAAACTATACTTGTATTAGTTTTGTACAATTTATTAGATTTGTACAAAATTTGAAAAATCGGTCAAAACGGCCCTTAAATAGATCAAGTATGGAAGACTATAATAAGATTATTGAGTCGTTGGGAGTGAAATTTGTGAAGGCCCGTCATATCCGGATTTTACAGCCCATCACAATCAAGAACTTTTATGACGTACAGAACTCCCTGACCATTCTGTACGACGGCGAAGTTTCTTTTGGATCCGATGAACCTCAGCGCGTTGAGGAAGGGGATATGCTCTTTATTCCGGGAGGTAAGCATGCTACCGTGACATACGGAAACGGTGCATCAGCCAAAACCGTGTCGAACGAAGAGTTCATGACCAATCGCGACAATTATATCGAAGCAGGCCACGATCCGGCATTGATCGGAAAGCTGCCTAATTCATTCGGTTTGATATCTTTCGAAGCCAAGGTATTTGATACCGTAAACTTCTTCACGTCACTCGACGTGCCTCCGTTCCTGATCAAACGCGACGACCAGATCGCTGCGACGATCAACCAGATCCTGACGGAAGATATGCTCGATACTCCTGGAAAAGGCCGTATCATCAAGATCAAAACCGAAGAGGTGGTGATCGAGATCATCCGTTATATTTTGAAAAACAAACTGTTCGTTGAGCAGCTCGTTACCAACAGTACTTATTTCAAAGATCCTCGTCTGATCGACATTTTCGCTTACATCAAAGACAACCTGGGCGGCGACCTGTCGAACAAGGTTCTGGCGAACGTAGCAAACGTTTCAGAGGATTATGTAGGCCAGTATTTCAAAATGCTGACCGGTATTAACCCGCAGGATTACATCGAATACCAGCGCATGGAAAAGGCTGTGGATCTGCTGCGCACGTCGAAGAAAAGCATCCGCGCGATCGGTTCGGATGTGGGTTACAAAGACACCGCTTATTTCTGCCGCCGCTTCAAAATGATGTTCGGTATCCCGGCCGGAAAAATGCGTCGTCGCGAATCGCTGATGAATGTTTAGAAAGTAATGTTAGACTATATTTGAAAAAGAGAACTGGTTCCGGTTCTCTTTTTTTATGTTCATACTTTGCGCGCTCATGCATTCTTTCACTGCGCCGGTGTAAACTGCGCCGTCGTAACCTTCCATTTCCCGCCCGAGCGCACGCATACGGTCGTGTACGCGACGTTGCCGTTGAAGCCGTTGTTCTGGATCCTCGCGCTCACATTCCAAAATCCCTGCACTACCGCCACATCCCCGTACGTACGTGTGCGTGTGCCCGTGAGCATGCCCGAGTCGACGATAATGTAGCCTTGCCCCACGGCTTGCTGTAATGCGCGGCCCTCAATCGTCTGGCCGTTGAAATTGGTGACGGTAAAATCGTTTGAAATGAGGCTGCCGACGGCATTTACATCTTCGTCGAGCAATGCTTTGAAAAACAGGTTGGAGCATTCCGTGCCGTCGAGTGGCTCGGGAGCATTGTTTTGGGCGAAGACGGTCGGCGCTATGGTCAGGAGGAAGATGGTCAGGAGCTGTTTTTTCATGTTGTCAGGTGTTGTCAGGGATTGTCAGGTATGGTCAAGTGTTGTCGGGAAAGGTCAGGGTTGTTTCATATTGTCGTGCTGTGTGGCTAGATTCGCCTCAGTTTTGAATGAACGAATTATGACAATGAAGTTATCTATAAAAATCCTTTTGACGGCATTGATCGGCATTGCCGGCGGCTGTTCAAGCGCACCTGATAAAATAGGCAATCTGGACCTTAAAAAGTGGCGAGGCGACCGTGGAGGCTGCAACGACGTCCGCAAAGGCCTGGAAGGCGATTTTAAGAGTGCTGAAA
>CAMLNK010000865.1 GCA_946481035.1 uncultured Dyadobacter sp.
TCAAGAATTTTGCGTAAAACTGATGTAATAATAAACCATTGTAGTGTGCTGGTACCCATTATTTCTTCTACCGTTTTGGTTCCCACGAGATAATCGCGGTACCCCTTCCGGTAAACTGGATGCCCGTCAAACTCCTCGTAAATAAGTGCTTTTGGTATTTCGATGGAGCGTTGCATAATGATGAGTGTTTTATCAAATATATAATTTTTCCCTAGAAATCAGACAATTCCGTTAATTTGCGGTTTAATCAAATTACTAATGATCGAATGAAGTTTAAATTATCCGTGCTGTTGCTGGTCGCGCTGGCGTTCCGGGTTTCAGCGCAAAGTGACCGTTGGCAGCAGCGTGCGAAGTACCAGATGGAGATTGATTTTGACGCTGTCAACCACCAGTACAAAGGCACCCAAAAACTCGTTTACACCAACAATTCGCCCGATACACTTCAAAAAGTATTTTATCATTTATACCTGAATGCATTCCAGCCCGGCAGCCAGATGGACGTCCGCTCGCGCTCGATCAGCGACCCGGATGCACGCGTGAAGGACCGCATTTCCAAATTATCACCTTCCGAAATCGGGTACGAAAAAGTATTATCCCTCAAACAAAACGGCAAGTCGCTGAAATATGAAGTGGTGGGTACCATCCTCGAAGTGACTTTGAACGAAAAGATCCTGCCGAAATCGCAGCATACTTTTGAAATGGAGTTCGAGGCGCAGGTGCCGGTGCAAATCCGCCGTACGGGCCGGAACAATAATGAAGGCATTGATTACTCGATGGCGCAATGGTATCCCAAAATGTCGGAATACGATTACGAGGGATGGCATGCGAACCCGTATATCGGCCGCGAGTTTTACGGTATTTGGGGAGATTTTGATGTGAAAATCACGATGGACGCGGCCTATACGATTGCGGGAACCGGCTATTTGCAGAATCCTGATAAAATCGGCCACGGATATTCCAATAAAAACGTGGCCCACAAACCCGGCGAGCGTCTTACCTGGCATTTCGTAGCACCGGAAGTGCACGATTTCATGTGGGCCGCCGACCGCGATTACCAGCACGATGTCGTGAAAGTGGATGATAACCTGGACTTGCATTTCTTCTATCAAACCGATACGCTGGCTAATGTGTGGAAGCAAATGGAGCCGCTTGCCGTGCGTTCTTTCAAGATCATGAACGAGCAGTTCGGACGCTATCCCTACAAACAATATTCGGTGATCCAAGGCGGCGACGGCGGTATGGAATATCCGATGGCGACCCTTATTACCGGGAGGTTGAACCTCCATTCTTTGACGAGCGTAACGGTTCACGAATCCATTCACAGCTGGTTTCAGGGGATTTTGGGGACCAACGAGTCGAAATACCCGTGGATGGACGAAGGTTTCACGACCTATGGGCAAAATATCGTGATGAACGAGCTCTTCCCGGCAAAAGGAGATCCGCAGCGCAGTGCTACCACCAGCTACCGCAGCCTGGTAAAGTCAGGTGCGGAAGAGCCGCTTACCACCCACGCCGACCATTATAATACCAATAAAGCATACAGCATCGCCAGCTACAACAAGGGCGCGGTTTTCCTGAACCAGCTCAATTATATTATGGGTAAGGAAACCTTCCAGCGCGCTATGAAGCGGTATTTCAGTGAGTGGAAGTTCAAACACCCGAACCCGACCGATTTGAAACGCATTATGGAAAAGGAATCGGGACTCGAACTGGATTGGTTCTGGGAGAATTTTGTAGGAACCACCAAAACGATCGATTACGGCATTCGTGAAGTGCTTGCTAATGCAGGTAAAACGGATGTAGTGCTCGAAAGGATCGGTCAAATGCCTATGCCGCTGGATGTGATGGTGAGCTACAAGGACGGCACACAGGAGAATTTTTACATTCCGCTCGAAATCATGCGTGGCGAAAAGAATGAGAAGCTGTATTCCAAAACCACGCAAATGGCCGACTGGGGCTGGACTTACCCTGAATATTCCTTCACCATCGACCGGAATATTGCCGACATTCAGACCATTGTAATCGATCCGAGCCAGCGCATGGCCGACATCGATACGGATAACAACGTGTGGCCGACGCCTGTCAAAACCGCGCCGCGTTTCAAGGCTACGAAAGTAAAATAACTACCGTCCGAACCGAAAGGAGGCACCGACGCGCCATCCCATGCCCTGGAAATGGGAGTCATGGAATTGCGCGACGGCCTCCAACCGGACGATCCGCATGATATTATCAATTCCATAAACTGCTTCTGAATAGTTTCGCATCGTAGGCACGCGCAGGTAATGCAGCTGCAACGTCTCCGAAATGCCCGTCACGCGTAACGACTGCACACGCGTGAGCAGGAAATGCTGCATCGACCAGGTCAAATGCGTCTGGAAAAACCACTTCGCCGTGCTGTAACGGTAGTAGGGCAGCATCCGGAACTGGTCGGGCGGGTAGACGTACTGGAAGAAGAACTCGTTACCCATAAAATGCTGGTAATCGGGGAAGTACATTTTTTTAGTATTCAAAAATCCACCCCCATTTACCAGGTATTCGAGGTTACTCCGCGGACCGAGGCTCAGATCCTGGCGGACCGTGCCTTGCAGCAACGAATAATCCGAATCTCCCAAAAAGCCCAGTCCGCTTTTATAATTAGCACTGAATGCCGGCCCGCGGCTTCTCAAATACCGTTTTTCACCATTACGGATCAGGTACCTTCTCCATGGACGTAATGTGGCAGTAATGTCGAAAATCCAGGCATTATGATCTTTGAAACCGGTATTGGCCAGTTCGCGGTTAACCGGCCGGTTGGGCGTAAAGCCGAACTGGCTCCAAAAGATGATCGGCCGGGCGCTTTCCTGGTTGAGTAGCTCCACGCGGTGCTCGAAGTCCAGGCTTGTATTGATGCTCAGAATGTCGCCGATATTGCGGAGCGTGTATTGAATGTGGCCGAACTGCTTTTGGTACAATTTCATGAGGCTGCGGTCGAAAAACCGTGCGGCTACGCTGTTTGGCAATGGCGGGATCGGTTCGCGGTTGTTGATCTGAGACGCCATTTCACCGCCGGCCAGTGCGAGGTTCCAGTTTTTGCCGCCTACATTGGTTTCCAGGTTTCCGTAGAGCCGTTTCCGACCGA
>CAMLNK010000866.1 GCA_946481035.1 uncultured Dyadobacter sp.
ATGTGCCGATAATTACCATTTCAGCTTGTTGAGGAACCCGATGTCCGTATTTCTGGTGTTGCGGTAAATCATCACGATAATGGCAAGCCCCACGGCCACTTCGGCGGCGGCTACGGCCATAATGAAGAATACGAAAACCTGTGCTGAGGGATCGGACCGGTAGGAAGAGAATGCGATCAGCAGCAGGTTTGCCGCGTTCAGCATCAATTCAATCGACATAAAAATGATAATGGCATTCCTGCGCGTAAGCACGCCTATAATGCCGATCACAAAAAGCAGGGTTGCAAGAATTAGGTAACTTTGAAGTGGGATATGTTGAATAACCGCTGGTATGTTAACCTCTGGCATGGTGGGGTTTGGGATCATAGCAGGTTTACCTAATGGGATATCCGGTTAAAATAGTCAAAAATAGATTTCAGGCAAAAATAGACATAATTACTACTTACTCAAACCTGAGGTAAGATTATGTCAACGTTGGGTTAATCCCCTTAATTTAATCTCAGTCAATTTGCGTTTCGTGTCGAGCGGGAACTCGCCTTTCAGCATCCAGTCGAAGAACGAAGGTTCGTTTTTCAGGATGTCGATCACCCGCTTGCCATTGTGCTTGCCGAAGTTGAACACTTCCTCACCTTTGTCGTTGAACACCATCCGTCCCGCGAAATCCACGATTTTGGAGGCGGTGAGTTCATGCAGTGCGGCCACGTCGTTTTTCACCGGCTCGGTTACCTTGCCGTGCGAATCGGTGATGGTAACACCCTCGTATTTTGCGATTTGGCCTTGCAAAACTTCGAATGTGGCGATCGTATCAGCCTCGGCGCTGTGCGCATTATCGAGCGTTTTGCCGCAATAGAACTTGTAAGCTGCGCCCAGGTTACGGGGTTCCATCATGTGGTAAATGCGCTGCACATCCACCATCCGGCGGTTTTTAATATCGAAATCCACACCCACGCGCAGGAACTCTTCCACAAGCATCGGAATGTCGAAACGGTTGCTGTTGAAACCCGCCAGGTCGCAACCCTCGAGGAACGAAGACAGGTTTTTGGCAATGCTTTTAAATGTGGGGGCATCCTTTACATCCTCGTCGTAAATGCCGTGTATGAGGCTGCTTTCCAACGGGATAGGCATTTCAGGATTGATCCTCCGCGTGCGGATCTCGGTTTCGCCATTCACCAATGCTTTTACAACGGAAATCTCTACAATGCGGTCGCGGACAATATTTACTCCTGTTGTCTCAAGATCAAAAAAAGCAAGGGGCTTTTTGAGATGGAGGGTATGCATGGGTTACTGAGGTTGATTTGGCACCGCGAAGTTAAGGTGAACCGCGTGATGGCACAAGGAATGGGCTTGTTTATACACATTATAAAAAAGGGCATTTGTGGTCAGGTGTAGTCATGTATTGTCATTTGTTGTCAGGATAGTCAGGAATTGTCGGGGTGATTTTTGAAGAGTCTTTAGGCAAATTCTCCCCTCATGACTATAAATGACAATACCTGACCACTCTTGACTATTAATGACCACACCTGACAGTACCGAAACAACTTGCGCTATTCAATCCAATCATACGACTTGGTAACCGCCTTCTTCCATCCTTTATAGTAGGTATCCCGCTTTTCTTCAGGCATGTCGGGGTTCCAGGTGTGGGCGATGGCCCAGTTTTTCTTCAAATCATCGGTGCTTTTCCAGTAGCCAACGGCCAATCCTGCTGCATAAGCGGCGCCTAATGCAGTAGTTTCAGCAACGGCCGGAGAAACTACCTGCGTAGCGAGGATATCGGATTGGAACTGCATTAGCAGCTGGTTATGCACCATACCCCCATCCACGCGCAGGCTAGCGAGTTCAATACCGGAGTCTTGTTCCATTGCCTTTACCACGTCGACCGTTTGATAAGCAGTCGCTTCCAGCACCGCCCGGGCAATGTGCCCTTTGTTCACGTAGCGTGTAAGGCCTGCGATTACACCGCGGGCGTCGTTGCGCCAGTAGGGCGCGTACAAGCCAGAGAATGCGGGTACGAAATAGGCGCCGCCGTTGTCTTCGACGGTTTGGGCGAGGGCTTCAATATCGCTGGCGTTTTGGATGAGTCCGAGGTTATCGCGGAGCCATTGCACGAGCGCGCCGGTGACGGCCACGCTTCCTTCCAATGCATATTGCACCGGCTGGTCGCCGAATTTGTAGGAAATAGTGGTAAGGAGGCCGTTTTCCGAGGTTTTCAGCTCAGTACCGGTATTCATCACGAGGAAGCAGCCGGTACCGTAGGTATTCTTGGCCATGCCGGGCTCGAAGCAGGTTTGCCCTACCAATGCGGCGTGCTGGTCGCCCAGGTCGCCTGCTACCGGAACGCCCGGGAGTACCTCGTGGGTGGCGTAACCATATATTTCACTGCTGCTTTTGATGGCTGGTAGCATAATTTCGGGGATATTGTACGCGGCGAGCATGGATTTGTCCCATTGGAGCGTTCGCAAGTTCATCAGTTGCGTCCGGCTGGCATTGGTAACATCGGTTACGTGAATGCCGCCTTGCGTGCCGCCGGTAAGGTGCCAGATCAGGAATGTATCCATGTTTCCAAAGATCGCCTCGCCTTTTTCAGCATCTTCCCGGATGCCCTCTACATTTTCCAGCAGCCATTTTAATTTTAAACCACTAAAATAAGTGGACACAGGCAAGCCGGTGATGTCGCGGAACTGGTTGAGGCCGCCTTCTTTTTCATATTTAGCGACCAGGTCGGTGGTGCGCGTATCCTGCCACACCAGTGCATTATAATAAGGTTTGCCGGTGCGCTTGTTCCAAACCACGGTTGTTTCCCGCTGGTTGGTAATGCCCACTGCCGCAATGTCCGAAGCATGTGCCGATACGTGAATGCGCGCCAAAGCGATCACTTCCAGGGTATTTTTCCAGATTTCGGTGGCGTTATGCTCCACCCAGCCCGGTTTTGGATAGATCTGCTCGTGTTCCTTTTGTCCTACCGAAACGATATTCCCCTGATGGTTGAAAAGTATGCAGCGTGTGCTGGTAGTACCCTGGTCAATGGCGGCAATGTATTTGGACATAATGGTATTATGATTGATTTTATTTGTAGTAAAGCAAGTAAATAGGGAAAATTAACCGATCAGG
>CAMLNK010000867.1 GCA_946481035.1 uncultured Dyadobacter sp.
ACCTTCTGCATCCGGTCGCCCGGATCGGGGTGAGTCGACTGGAATGTAGGAATGGCCTGTCCTGCTTTTTCAGAGATTCTTTTGAGTGTGCCAAAGAAATCAGCCATTTCCCTGGCATCATAGCCGATCTTGCTCGAATAATCGACCCCGATTTTATCGGATTCAGTCTCGTGATCGCGGCTGTAACTCAGAAAGAGTAAGCCTAACGCCTGCTGCGCCTGCTCGCCCATAGCGCGTACCTGCGGAGAAAGGATCATCCCCGCCGCCAGACCTACCTGACCGAAAATCTGGGAAGTTTGCTGGCGCGCCGAGTGCCGGGCCGTAATGTGCCCTATCTCGTGGCCGAGTACGCCCGCGAATTCGGCCTCATTGTTGAAATGCGCCATAATTCCCCTGGTGAAATATACGTAACCGCCGGGCACTGCGAATGCGTTGACAACCGGAGAGTCCACGATGAAGAACTTGTAGGGCAAATCGGGCCGGTGGGAGATCTTCGCCATGGCCATACCCTTTTCGTTGATGAAGGATTGCAGGTTCTTGTCGTCGTAAATACCCATCGTAGCCACGATAGACGGGTGCGATTCGGCTCCGAGCGCGATCTCTTTTTCCTGCGACATAAAGACGATCTCTTTTTTGCCCGTCACCGGATTTTTGGAACAACCTGCGAGCATTCCAGCCGCCACAAAAGCCGGCAGAATGCGAAATGCGTATTTCATTTTCATAAAATTTGAAAAATGACTTGTTAGAAGGAGATGGTCAAAATTAAATGTTCTCTTGATTTATATGCAAAGAATCATGCCAAATAGTGACCGCCGACGGCTGACGACCCACCGCCGATGGTATGTTTTTGAATGGCTGTGCGTAAAAGTCATTTGTAGCCAGGTGTTGTCATTTATAGTCATCTGTTGTCATTAATAGTCAGGTATTGTCATTGGTGATTCACTGACTACAAATGACAACACATGACAACACACAACAATGCCCGACAGCCAAACGCTATTCGGCGGTCAGCGGTCGGCAGGCGGCGGTCAAAGAAAAATATTTTCGATTCGGCTCGCATATATCTAAATTACGTCTTCGTCCGCAACCCGGGTGGTACAAAACTTTAAAAACAAGAGCCCTGACCTTCATTGCATGATGCATTATCTACTGCACTATGAGTTTTAAAAAGATCACATACAGCGCGCTCCCCTCCTGGCTCGCCCGACTGGATTTCCTCGGCCTTTTCGAGAAAGACCCATTCGGCAATTACCTTGCTATTAAACGGTTACTCATTTTCATACTGGGCTGGTTTACCTATTACCGTTACACGGCCGTCAACAAGATCCGCATTACCGGCACCGAAAACCTGATGGACCTGCCCGACCAGGGTGTGTTGTTTCTCTCGAACCACCAGACCTATTTCGCCGACGTTATCGCATTCTTCCATATTTTTTGTGCCGTCAAATGGGGTTATAAAGACACCATGTCCCCTCCTTTCTACCTGCTCTCGCCACGGGCAAGAATGTACTATGTGGCTGCGGCAGAAACCATGAAAGGTGGTTTTTTACCCAAAGTGTTCAGCATGGGCGGCGCCATTACCATCGAACGCTCCTGGCGGGCCAACGGCGAGGACGTAAAGCGCCAGCTCGATACTTCCGCGCAGGACCGCATCGGGGTGGGTTTGCAGCATGGCTGGGTGGTGAGCTTCCCGCAGGGGACTACCAAACCGTATGCCCCTGTACGTAAAGGCACTGCGCATTTGATCAACGATCAGCAGCCGATCGTGATACCGGTGGTCATCAATGGGTTCCGGCGGGCCTTTGATAAGAAAGGATTACGTTTCAAAAAGCGGAATACCCGGCTGACGGTGCAGTTCAAACCGCCAATGCATTTTCGGCCTGGCGAATCCGTGGACGAAATGGTCGCACGCGTAACGCAGGCGATCGAGCAGGAGCCTCCACGCGACGGTTCGCCGGGCGACGGTTCGCCGGGCGACGGTTCGCCGGGCGACGGTTCGCCGGGCGACGCCTCGCCGGGCGACGGTTCGCAACACACCGAAATCTAGTGTGGTATGCTTTTTTCAAACCGGCTCTTATGGGAAAGAAAGTACTGATCACCGGCGGAACGGGCCTTATCGGCAAGCGGCTGACGCAAATGCTGCTCGAAAAGGGCTATGAAATCGCATTCCTAAGCCGGAAAAAGGCCAGTATCCCTTCCGTTCAGGTTTTTGAATGGGATATTCAAAAGGGTTATATCGAAGAAGGCGCGCTCGACGACCTGCATTTCCTCGTGCATTTGGCCGGTAGCAATGTAGGCGAAGGCCGCTGGACAGAAGAACGCAAAAAATCCATCCTCGAAAGCCGCACCGAATCGATCCGCCTCATTGCGCGAAAGCTCGCTGACAAGCAAATAAAACCAGCCGCATTCGCATCCGCGTCGGGTGTCAGCTATTACGGCCAGGATACCGGCGATGCCAGAAATACCGAAAGTACACCCGCCGGCAACGACTTCCTCTCACACGTAAGCGTCGAATGGGAAAAAGCCGCGGACGAAATTGCCGCGTTGGACGTCCGGACTGTTAAGCTCCGGACCGGCATTGTGATCAGCAAGGACGGTGGCGCAATTCCCAAAATGGCATTACCCGCACGTTTCGGCTTCGGCGCACCGTTAGGTTCCGGAAAACAATGGATGTCCTGGATCCACCTCGACGATATGTGCCGGTTGTATGTTGAGGCGCTTGAAAATGAAAGCTGGCAGGGGGCCTACAATGCAGTTGCTACGCCGCCGGTGACCAATGAAGATCTTACAAAAGCCATTTGCAAAGCGCTCCACCGCCCGCAGTGGTTTCCGAATGTGCCTGCATTTGCATTAAAACTGGTCCTCGGGGAAATGGCCGCGGTGGTGCTGGGCGGTAACTATGTGGTGAATAAGCGAATTGCGAACGAAACGGGGTTCGGGTACCGGTATGGGGAGCTGGAAGGTGCTTTGAGGGAGGAGTTGGGGTGAGGCCTTTGGCCGACGATAGACCATGGACCATGACAAATCACACTGCGCTACGCATAGCAAAACCATTGTCATTGCCTAAAATAGGTTGCCTTCAGATTAAAGTTGACAAAAGATTTTAGA
>CAMLNK010000868.1 GCA_946481035.1 uncultured Dyadobacter sp.
GCTCAGACTGATTCTGTGGTCTCTCCTGTTGAAAATTCAAATGCTCCGGTTGAGCAATTAGCCTCAACAGAGAAAATAGGTAATGCGGCCGCTGAGGATTCAGGAAGAGACTTTAAACGTACCCATAAGACGCTGGAAACAGCCCCAACTCAGGTAGCCAAAGCAGCAAATACTCAAACGCAAGACATTCAAACACCCATTGCCGAACCCATTCAGAATGCGCCGGTCATGGCTTTAAATGAAAAACCAGCGGTTCCGGTGAATGCGATACAGCCGGAAACTGTGAAAATGCCTGCTACGCAGGATATCAAGACTTTGCCTGATGAGCCAGCTGTTAATCGGGTGAATAAGCCGGAGCCCGAGCCGACAAGAATGATTGTCGTAGCCGTGGAGACCGGCCCTAATGAAGCGGAAGAAAAACCACGTAATACCCGGTTTGCAAGGGTTTTCCGTCAGCTCAAAAATGCAAGGGCAGGCGAGAAGGTCGATTGGGATGAAGTGGGTTTTAATCCAAAAAACCTTGTAGCACGTGTGGACGATCGCCTGCGTGGCAAGGATGAAAGAAGTTCAGACAAAGATCACCCTAAAGACAAAACAAAACTGTAATCTATTGTGCCATGAAAAGTAAAATATATGCAATGGCGATGCTGGTACTGCTGGTTGCCATTGGCGCGCGCGCTGGTTCATTGAAATCCTCCGACGAAAAACACTGGCGCCCCGGTGTGCAGGATAAGGATTCGATTATCGTAACATTCGGGGATAAAACACGGCTGATCATTTACGGCGAAAACCGGACGGAGCTCGAAAAGATTATGAAATACGATCTGAATGCGCTTTTGAAGGATCTGAAAGTGCGGTTGGACAGTACACAAGCCGATACGACGTTTCTGCGGGAAGAATTTAACGGCAACAAATACCTGAAAGACCAGAATCAGGCAGCGGATAAGGACTACGTAAGAATTGGCCTCCGGGGAATTCATATCAAGGATGGCGATACAAAGGTTTCTATCGACGGCTCAGGAGTAGAGGTGAAGGAAGGCGATGAAGTCGTTGGTTCGGATTCGACCTACCGGCGCATAGGGAAGCGGTTTCACCGGAGTTCATGGGGAGGATCAAGCCCGCGGAAGGGTTTCAATATCGCATTGGGTCTCAATACATATGGTACCAATGAGGCCACGCCGGGCTTTACCAAAAGCGATTATGACCTCAAGCCATTCGGTTCACGGTTTGTGAGCCTGGGTTATGTAGCCAGCGCGAATGTGATCAAGGGAAAAGATGCAAAACTGCACTTGGATTTTGGGATCGATTTCTCGTGGTACAACATGATGTACGACGGTGATAATACGATCATCAAGACCGACGACGGGGTCGAGTTCAAGCCGGTGGTGGATGACCAGGGGAAACCGGTGGAAGTGAGGAAGTCCAAGCTTGTGGTGCCGTACGTGAACCTCTCCATTATGCCTACGCTGAGTTTTTCACATTCATTCATATCGTACATCAGTGCCGGTGTTTACGGCGGTTACCGGATTGGGAGTTACACCAAAGTTCGCAAGGTCGGAACGAAGGATGTGGACCACGACAGACGTAACTTTTACATCGAAGATCTGCGCTATGGCTTAGCCGCCGAAATAGGTATCCGTAACTTTCCTGACTTCTTTGTGAACTATGATTTGAACAATCTGTACGAGGCCAACAGAGGTCCGTCGGTCCGGATGCTCAGTTTTGGGGTAAGATTGTTTTAAGTCAAAAAGTGCCCATGCGGCCTGGAATCGTGGTTTTTGATTCCAGGCCGCATTTTTTTTTAATTTTTTTTCAAAAGAATTTGAGAATCTAAAAAATGGGTATAATTTTGCGACTCCAAATTGTGAAACAAACGGTTTTCACGCTTGTGTTGAAATGTTGTCTGGGGGTGTACCAGAGTGGCCAAATGGGGCAGACTGTAAATCTGCTGACTTATGTCTTCGGTGGTTCGAATCCATCCGCCCCCACAGTTTGAGTCTGAGAAAAAGCTTCAAATCATACCAGTTTTGAAGCGAAAGACGAAGAACAAATGCGGAAGTAGCTCAGCTGGTAGAGCGATAGCCTTCCAAGCTATAGGTCGCGAGTTCGAACCTCGTCTTCCGCTCCATTAGAAGCATCATCGAAGCGATTAGCGAAAACATTCAATAGATAACTTTCGCTAATCGCTTTTTGGTTCTAAGAACAATGCTTTTAGTAACAATGCTTTTGTAGCTCAGGGGTAGAGCACTTCCTTGGTAAGGAAGAGGTCAGGGGTTCAAATCCCCTCAAAAGCTCGAAAAGCAAGGGTTTTGTGCTTGCTTTAAACTTGATCCTGGTTTGGTAAACGATTGCGGTGTTTGATTGCAGTAAAGCCAGCAGGATCAATTAGTAGTGTATAATAAATTCGTAATAACTTTTAATTTTAAGCGTACTTAAGTCATGGCAAAAGAGACGTTTGACCGCTCGAAACCCCACGTAAATATTGGTACTATCGGGCACGTTGACCACGGTAAAACTACCCTTACAGCGGCGATTACAACTGTGTTGGCTGATAAAGGTTTTGCACAGAAACGCGACTTCTCATCAATCGACAATGCTCCTGAAGAGAAAGAGCGCGGTATTACAATCAACACTTCTCACGTAGAATACCAAACAGCCAACCGTCACTATGCGCACGTTGACTGTCCAGGTCACGCTGACTACGTGAAGAACATGGTAACTGGTGCTGCTCAGATGGACGGCGCGATCATCGTGGTTGCTGCTACTGACGGTCCAATGCCACAAACTCGTGAGCACATCCTTCTTGCTCGTCAGGTAGGTGTACCTCAGCTTGTTGTGTTCATGAACAAAGTGGACATGGTTGATGATCCGGAACTTCTTGAACTCGTTGAGATGGAAATCCGCGAGCTTCTGAGCTTCTACGAATTCGATGGTGACAACATTCCTGTTGTTCAAGGATCTGCTTTGGGTGGTCTTAACGGCGAGCCGAAATGGGTTAAAACGATCGAAGACCTGATGGAAGCTGTTGATACCTGGATTCCAATTCCTCCACGTATGACTGATCTTCCTTTCTTGATGCCTGTTGAAGACGTATTCTCGATCACTGC
>CAMLNK010000869.1 GCA_946481035.1 uncultured Dyadobacter sp.
TTACTCAGTGGCGAAAAGCCAATCCCGCTATCGTGGAGCTATGGAACACCTCGCAGGAGGCAGCCTACAACGCTATCCAATACAAAGGTCAGTCTTTCGAGGTTCGCGGAGTGAAAATGCGGGTAGGTGAGAAAACATTAAATATCACACTCCCCAGCGGGCGCATGCTGTGTTACGTGAACCCCCGAATCGTGACGGTCAAATACTGGAAAGTCAGGACGAAGGACACGGAAATCCTCGCTGAGTATCTGGAAGATCCTACGGTCGAAACCTGGAATTATGTCAGCGCTACCGGCAAGATGCTTCCATTCATGGCCGGCGACGATGCTCCACGGGAGAAATGGGTTTCACACCTGGTTTACGACGGAATGGACCAGACCACAAAGCAGTGGAAAGCACAGGAAACCTACGGCGGCAAGCTGGTCGAAAACATGGTTCAGGCCATTGCGAGGGACTGTTTAGCCGTCGCAATGCTCCGCCTCGATGAAGCAGGATACAAGATCGCGCTTCATGTCCACGATGAAGTGGTTTTGGAAATGCCCTACGGCAAAGGATCAATCGAAGAGGTGAACAGGATCATGGGTCTTCCGATCAAATGGGCCGCTGGGTTGTCTCTAAAAGCTGAGAGTTTCGAAACGGAGTTCTATAAAAAGGATTGACATGCTTTCTCCGGATTTATCAGGAAAGGAATTTGGCCGGTTAACGGTCATCGAAAGAGCTGGATCTAGCAAAAACGGACATGCGCTATGGTTTTGCTGGTGTAAATGTGGGAACGCGTCAGTGGTGTTCGCAAGCAATTTGAAAAGACGTCATACGCAGAGCTGCGGTTGCCTTAATACAGAAGTAATCACTAAACATGGGCTGAGACTGGCGCCAGAATATCAATCCTGGAAAGCTATGATTCAGAGGTGTTACAATCCCAAAGCGGCGGGATATGAATACTACGGCGGGCGTGGAATAGCTGTATGTGAAAGCTGGCGAAAGTCATTTGAGGCCTTTTACGCAGATATGGGCCAGAGGAGCGACGCATCATTTTCAATCGACCGCATCGACAATGATGGCGATTATGAAAAGTCAAATTGCCGCTGGGCAGATAGTGAAACCCAACAAAGTAACAAACGGCCAAAAGGTACGGCTTTCATCGACTAATAAACAATGACCATCAACAACTGGATAAATGAAAAGGTACGGCCCCACGTCTTCCGCGGGCAAGTGCCGACGGCGCAGGCGCCGCAAAGGAGATACCAGGTAACCGAGCCCGGGAAGGTGGGTAGCACGATTACCAGCTCGAAAAGCCTGGAAGAGCTCCAAGCCAAATACCCAACTGCAACTATCAAGCCCCTTTAATCAATGGAAAACGAACACGCTGAAATCGTGGCCTCGCTGGCCGCATGTGACGTCATGTCCGAATTTGATACCCTGCTCGTGACCAGCTGGAATAAGAGACGACAGGCAGCGGTGCCATTGAGCGATGTCGGTACTCGCCATATTTACCGGCTCTTGTACCGATACCGCGAGTACGTGACGGAGACCTACCTCAAATACGAAAATCATCCAAAGGTGATCGAATTCAGGGAACAGGAGGTGGCCACGTGAAACACATCAGCCTATTCTCCGGTCAAGGCGGATTTGACCTGGCAGCCGAATGGATGGGCTGGGAAAACATAGCCCACTGCGAATGGAATCCGTTCGGACAACGAATTTTAAAATACTACTGGCCCAATGCTAAAAGTTACTCTGACATCACAACGACCTCTTTCCTGCCACACCGTGGACAATGTGATATTCTTACCGGCGGATTCCCTTGCCAACCATACAGCACCGCGGGGAAACGGCTCGGAAAGGAGGATGAACGCCACCTTTGGCCCCACATGCTTAGAGCAATTCGAGAAATCCGGCCGCGCTGGGTTGTGGGAGAAAACGTTCGCGGGCTTATTAGTTGGAATGGAGGGTTGGTTTTCGACGAGGTGCAAGCTGACTTGGAAGCTGAGGGATACGAAGTCCTCCCGTTTCTACTTCCAGCTGTCGGCGTCAACGCCCCGCACAGACGAGAAAGGATCTGGTTTGTTGCCTACTCCGACGGTGATGGATACGACAGGGCCGAAAACGGATCTGAACAAAGTAGATGCACGCAGAGAGAGAGCCCGGAATTCTCGGAAAAATGGAAATGGTTTCGGGATGTCGTTGGGCGAAATGTGCCAGCGGGGGATGTTACCGACGCCAGCGGCACAAGACGGACAAAACTCAACCTTTCCACCGTCACAAATTGGTCGGGATTCAGTACCAGGTTGGATAATGAGGGTATACCCGATTTCAGAAGATTCCCGACTCAATGGCCGATATGTTCAGGAAATGATGGGGTTTCCACCGGATTGGACGGAATTACCTTTTCGAGCTGGAACAGGAGCAGCCTTAAATCGGCAGGGAACGCCATAGTGCCGCAGGTCGCCCTGCAAATTTTCAAAGCAATTGATCAATACGAAAACCTAATCCTACAATGAATAACTCATCAAATTTCACCGTCGGAGGCTTCGCCAATGATACCTTCAACGGTGGCTCCGAGCTCGGGATGATCGTGGAGATTTCAGCCACGGGTGGCGTAGTCCTGGAAAACGAGCAGAAAGAGCGATGGCAGACGCATTTGAACCACTTGCGTTCGATTATGCCAGACAAGAGCCAGGTTGACCATCCGGCGCATTACGGCGGCAAGGATGATCCGTACGAGGCGATAAAGGTAATCGAAGCCTGGAAGCTGGATTTCCCGCTTGGAAACACTGTCAAATACATTTCTCGCGCAGGCAAAAAGGACACCACCAAGCTGCTGGAAGACCTGGAAAAGGCGAAATGGTATTTGCAGCGGAAAATCGATCAACTCACAAAAACCATCGCACACTAATGAATAGGATCACAAAAGAAGCCCAGATCGGCCGGCAAGTGGAAGTGAAGACTATGAATGGCACCTATTACGGCGTGCTGATCGAGGAGCACAACCGGAACTTCAAAGGTGGCTGCGTGGATATCGGCTACAAAGGAGTGAAGGTGGTGCAGGACCACGTAGGGAAGGTGATAGGTTTCACGACCGGGCAGAAGAAGCAATCGATACCGGC
>CAMLNK010000870.1 GCA_946481035.1 uncultured Dyadobacter sp.
CTGAGTTGGCGGAATCGTTGCCCGGGCAAGTTCGTTCACAAGGATCGCAGGCCCGGTCTGGTCGGCCATGAAGGCATTTTTGGTGGCTAGTTTCATCGTGTAGCTACCTTGCGCCAGATCGGTGGGAAGCGTTCCGACAATGGGCGATGTGGTGCCTTCGCCGATGGGAATGTCGCCGGCAGGGGTAACGATTTTTGCTTCGTATATAATAGGGAAGCCCGATTCGTTGCCTATTGCTGCAAATTGCACGCTCACAGTATCTCCTGCGCAGGCCTGCGCACTGGCCGCGACGGTTCCCAGCTTGAATTGTTTGGTCAATGGTGGCGGGGCGAAGGCCAGCGGCGTGCTAACGAGCTGTGCGTCGAATGTGAACGGGTCCGTAGCCTTGACGATCGGGTAAACCATCGGTGTTATGGGGATGATGAAATAGCTGACCAGCAGGTAGTTGATACCGTAAGCAAATCCCTTGTTACTCAGCGTGTAGGTAACTTCTTCCCGTCCGTTGGCAACATCCCTGGTGCTGGTGGCGGTGACCTCCGCCGCCTGACCGTTGATAATCAGCGAATGCAGACTAGTGGTGTAAGTCTTTCGGCTCGACAGATTTTTGTCCCGCAAAAGGGTTAGTTTAAAGCTCGCGTAGGTTTGAGCCGAGCCGTTGAGTATGAAACTTCTTCTGAACCATAATCTCTCCACGGGAAAAAGAACTCTTTCTATGAGTAAAGTTTGAAGCTGGTAGTTTTCATCGTTATGCCCGAAACCCATGAGTGCCTGGGCCGGCATTTCGAATGCGGGAGGCGAAAACGTCCAAGGGGCTATGCATTGCTTGTCCAGTTTTACCTCTTTTGTCCCGATTCCCGCCGACAGCGGGTAGAGCCATTGTGATTTATAAGGGATCAGCGTATCTCCAACGATTACCGGTTTGGGGTTGGTCACATTCACGATAAACGTATCGGCCAGGTAGCCATTCTGATCTCTGACGTAAAACGTGCTGCTGCTGGCCGGACCGACAGAAAGATCGCGGATTCCGGATGCCAGTAATGTGCCGGGCTGCTGCGCAGAGTACCAGTTGTAGGCACCAATCCACGACGCTGTGAGCTTGACGGCATCACCGCCGTTCTGAACCGTTATCGTTTTTTTCTTGCTGACATTCTTCATTATTACAAAGGAATCCGCGACTACATACATTGGTGATGTGTCCGATTCCTTGATGAATTTGACATCGAGCCGGTTTTCCTGGAAAACGAGCTCTACGGATCCACCTTTTACATGATAAAAGTCGGTAGAGTTATCACCCGTTAGGTTGTCGAGTGGTGGCACGGAAGTACTGGGATGCTTCACGTTTGTGTTTCCCGGCGGGAACCCGGCGTCATTTTCGCTGGTATTGTTCGGATTGTACCAGCCTCGCCCGGCCGAGCCCGAAAGAACATAGGTATAGGCAGTTTCACCATCCGTTTTGGTGTAGGGTTTCGTGGCCGGGTAGCGTCCCAGGTTCCCATTTCCTGTCATTCCGCCAGTTTGGGTGTAATCGCTGGTACGCGACTGGCCGCTTTTCTTGCGGATCATGCCTGCACGTTCGTACGCGTGTGAATGCGAGACGATTAGCGCATCTACCTTATATTCCGGTTTTTCGAGAATCGGCAACAGTTTTTCCTGTACCCGTTTCATGTCGTATTCTGTGGGAAAGTGCCCGATTGTAGAAAACGGCGGCAAATGGAAGGTCACCACAGTCCACTTTTGCTTGTTGGCCTTTAAATCCTTTACCAGCCATTTGACTTGTGGAAGCGAGTCGATCGCAGAATCGGTCGAATCGTCCAGGGCGATCGAGTTTTTGCTGAACAGGTCGAAATACGAAGTCGTCTGAAACCTTCTTTCCCAGTTTTGTGTGACGTTCGAGGATTCTACCAGGGGAGGGTTCAACACCACAAAATGTATGTTTCCCTGGTTAAAAGAGTAGTAACCCTTTTTGTTATACGTAGGCTCCCCGCCGAACTGGGCGCTGTCGGGATAAGCGAAGGTGGAAAAGCTTGCGGCAGTTTGTTTATGGTATGCTTTCCGGACGGCAAGCGTTGTGCCATTTCTGTTTACATAGCTCAAATCCGGTTCATAGTCGTGATTTCCGATAACCGTCCACGAGGGGATATGTGAGAGTAGTTGTTTGTCTTTGGGATTATTGTAAAACTTAAACAAGGTGGTATCCAACGCAGTTTGATATCCTTCAAAAGGAGAGGTATTCGAATTGTCTCCCAGGAAAATAATGCCGTCCACGTCGGGGTTATTTTTGGCATTCAGATAGGCCAGATAGGCGTCGCGTACCTTGTACGGGCGCGGATTCTTGTAAGTGCCTGCGCCCGAATCCCCCAGTAACCAGAAACGCCTCGTGCGGGTTGTGTCCGCGGGATTAGGTTGGGTGCGGAAAAAGGTCACTGCCGGATCGTACTGCAACTGTTTGAACTCGTTGCCCAGGTAGTAGCCTACGCTGTAATAATACCGGGTATCAGGCGCCAGGTTCAGAAGCGTCACCATGTGGAGCGTGTCGCTTTTCGATACGGTTACTTCCTTATAGATTTCCAGGTCGGGATTAGTACTGTACCGCACCGTGGCGCCGGTGGCTACATTGGTATACCAGCAGACCATTATTCGGTTGTGCGAAGCAAGTTGAAGGTAGGGGTAGCGGAACAAGGTGGCTACCGGAGCTTCCAGTTGGGCATCGAAATAAATATCGGAGCTGGTTTCTCCGGTCTGATGCAATTCGATGGCCATAACGTTGGTTCCGTTTTGAAGCAGATTCGCAGAAAGCAACGTGTCGATGGTATACAGCGGCGTGCCCACCGGCGTTCCTGCATAGCCGTTCCTGAAAGGGGTCATATTTTTTCGGGCCACCTCTTTGCCCCCGATGTAGACCACCATACCGTCGTCGAGCGTCGCACGCAGGCGAAGGTGCGTGTAGGAAGATACGTTGCTGATCATGAAACTCTTTCGGAAATAGTAAACCGGAAAATTGGCGCTGGTGTCACTGAGGCGGCGTTGCAGCGTAGTGTTGTAGGTATACCCGCTATTGGTCCCAAATCCAAACGGTGCTTTTGCGCTTGCCCAGGATCCGTCG
>CAMLNK010000871.1 GCA_946481035.1 uncultured Dyadobacter sp.
ATGCACCGGCGGCGGCGATCGTCAAACGCATTAACTCCGAAATCTGGAAACAGGCGGCTAGCCTCGTCCGCGACTTCGGGATGGTTGTGACCAACAATTCCTATGGCGGCAGTATCTGTCCGGACTTCGGCTCCTACAACTTCGATTCTTACATTCTCGACCGCCAGGCGGGCGAACTGCCCAATTTGCAGCACGTTTTTGCAGCAGGAAATAGTGGCCTGGAAGCACCCTGCGAAGGTTTTGCAGCGGGTTTTGGCAACATTATCGGAGGGAGCATTTCAGCAAAAAATGTGATTAGTACCGGGCGCACGGCTACCAACGGCCTCATCTCGCCCTCGTCGAGCAAAGGCCCGACCCAGGACGGCCGGATCAAGCCCGATATTATTACTCCCGGAACTTCCATTTTCTCAACGCTTCCGGGGAATACTTATCAGTCGGCATCGGGAACGAGTATGGCAGCGCCCGGCGTCACCGGGGGACTGGCATTGTTGTATCAGCGGTACAGGCAATTGAATGGGGGCAACAATCCGAAGAATATGCTCATGAAGGCATTGCTGTGCAATGGAGCCACCGACAAGGGTCTGGCTGGGCCGGATTTTACCTACGGCTTTGGTGTGATGAACCTGCTGCGGTCGGTAACGATGATGGAAAGGGGACAGTATTTCAATGGGAATCTGGCCAATCAGGGCAAGAATGGCTATGAAATAGTAGTGCCGGCGAATACGGCGCTGGTGAAGATCATGCTTTACTGGAACGATCCGGCCCCGGCGTCGATTACCGGAAAGCTGAGCCTGGTCAACGACCTCGACCTGAAAGTAGTCAGGCCAGGGAATACGGAAATACAGCCCTCGTTTCCCAGGGCCGCCAGTCCGTTGGTGGCAGCGGCGCCGGGAATCGACAGTGTAAATAATGTAGAGCAGATCGTGCTCGAAAGCCCGGCTGCCGGCACTTACGTGGTGAACGTTCATGGTAAGAAGGTCCCCAGCGGTCCCCAGGAATATTTTGTTGTTTACGATATCATCGAAACTTCCGCTGTTCTCACGTATCCTGCGGGTGGCGAACGTTTGACGAAGGGCGACGTGATCGATATAAACTGGGATAGCTACGGCAATACAGGCAGCACGTTTTCAATAGCCTACACACTCAATGACGGCGCTTCCTGGACTACCCTCAATGCGGCGGTGCCCGCAGGGACGAATCAGCTCAGCTGGACGGTACCCGATGCATTTACCACCACGGCCAAAGTCCGCATTACCCAAAGCGGCACCGGGGCGGTTAGCGAAAGTGCCGCGTTTGCGATCATGGGTATCCCGGTGCTCACCCTATCGGCCAACCAATGCGAAAGCTTCGCGGCTGTGCAGTGGACGGCCGTGAACGGTGCCACCGACTACGAGGTAATGCGGTTGCAGGGCAGGGAAATGCGGTCGGTAGCTATCACTACCGATCTTAAATATGTGCTTAGCGGCCTTTCCAGGGATTCTACCTACTACATTTCGGTTAGGCCGCGAAAAAACGGGATACCCGGCAGAAGGGCGGTTGCTATCAGCCGCAAGCCGGATTCGGGGACTTGCGAGGGCTTTGTTCTGGATGGTGACCTGGCCGTCGACGCGATCGTTTCCCCGTCCGGACCGGGCAGGCTGCTCACTTCCACCAGCCTGGGCGAATCGCAGCAGGTGAAGGTCCGGCTCAGGAATTACGACGACCAACCGGTGGTACAGCCATTCCAGATCGGCTATTCTGTTGGGGCCGTGGGGACCGTTCACTGGGAAACCGTTTATACGGATATTAATGCCAATGGATACCTGGATTATACTTTTATAGAGTCCCTTGATATGCATAACGCAGGTTCGTACCCGCTCACGGTGCAGGTGAAGCTGGATGGCGACCAGGTTCCTGCCAACAACCAGAAATCGGTGCTGATACGGCAGCTGGCCAATGCGCCGGTAACCCTGCCGTTCTCAGATGATCTGGAATCACTTCAAAGCGTGGAGGTGAATGTAAATACGATGGGAATCGGCGGTACGGAGCGGTTTGATTTCTCCCAGGACCGCGATCTGGGCCGGTTAAGGACCTCGGCCGACCCCGGGCTGGCGTATTCGGGTACCAGGGCATTTACAGTGGACGCCAACAACCAGGCCAACTCACAATACCCGACCTACCTGGACGCCACTTATAATCTCGCGGCTTATCATGCCGACAGGGATGAAATCCGGTTGTCGTTCCGGTACCGGCTCTACGCGGCGACCTCGCCCGCCTGGCCCCTGCAGGTGTACGTGCGCGCGAAGGATACCGATCCCTGGATACCGGCATTGGAAAGTACGATTGTCCCTTATTTTACCAAAAACAACAATTACTGGCTGATGTCGGTAGACGTGAGCGACCTGCTGAAACGTAACGGAAAGGATTTTACTACCAGTTTTCAGGTAAGATGGGCGCAGAGTTTCAGGTATCCCGCACAAACGGACGGTTCGACGATCGATGACATCCGGCTGTATACAACCACCAGCGACCTGCAGGTTACCAGGGTTAATGCGCTGGCCGTCCCGTCGTGCGACAGCAATGGCTATCAGGAATATAGTGCCCTGATCAAAAACAACGGGGCCGAGGATTGCTTCCGGGCGCCTTTTGAGGCGTGGATCAACGACCAGCTTGTGCATCAGGGATACGTACCTGTGGTGCGCGCAGGGGCCGATACGCTGTTTACTTTCAACTTTTCTTCCACCCAATACCTCGGCAGCGACCGGAATGTGAAGGTGGTCGTGAAAAAAGCATTCGATCAGAATGCCGGAAATGACTTTTCTACCACGATTGCCAGGGCTGCGCAGGTGATTTCCACGTTTCCCTACCTCGAAGACTTCGAAAATGGCCAGGGCGGATGGTACCTCACCGAAACGAACCCGTTATGGGCATTCGGCACACCCCAAACCGGAAAGGTAACGCAGGCGGCGAGCGGCAACAATGCCTGGACGACCAACCTGGGCGGAGCCCGCTCGGGGGAGGTGACATCCTATCTCTATTCCCCCTGCTTCGCGATGACCGGCATGACGCAGCCCTCGCTCAGTTTCAGCACGTCGGTCGACCTCGCGGCTTGCTCGGGTG
>CAMLNK010000872.1 GCA_946481035.1 uncultured Dyadobacter sp.
TTGGACGTAGACGTAAAATGGTTTGCGGATATGAATAATGCGGGCCATAGTTTCAAACATTTCAACTACGATCAGCATGCTACACATAGCTGGATCAGCCTGCAAAATGCCGGGCACAATGCGCTCTTCGACAAAGACTTGTACCGTTATGAAGAGTCGGTGGCGTTGCAGGTGCTGAAAGACGAGTTTAATATCATTCCATAATGTAAACGGCCATTCCGCGATATGGTATTGGAAATCAGCCAGCTGACGCAGCGGTATGGCGAGCGGGAAATCCTTTCGATCCCGGATTTTGTGATTGAAAAAGGCATTTACTGGATCCAGGGGGAAAACGGCGCAGGTAAGTCGACGCTTTTCAGGACGCTGGCCGGTATGCTGCCATTCGAAGGGAATGTCAGTCTCGATGGTAAATATGACCTGAAAAAGGACCCTGTCGAATACCGCCTCCGCCTGAATCTTGGGGAAGCGGAGCCGCTTTATCCCTCATTTTTAACGCCCGCCGACCTGATAACCTTCGTCGCCGAAGCGCAGAAAGCGCCTGGCGGGCAAAGCGACAAACTGATCGAAGCATTCGGGATCAACTACCTTCAAAACCCGTTCGGGAGTTGTTCCAGTGGAATGGTGAAAAAAGTATCCCTGCTGCTGGCATTCCTGGGCAACCCTTCGCTCATTATTCTCGACGAGCCGCTCATTACCATCGACCGCGAGGCGCGCGAAGTGCTTTTCGAACTCATCAAAGAATACCACCACAACGGCGTCACTTTTCTGCTGTCATCGCACCAGCTTTTCGAGCAGGAAGGGCTGCATGTTTCTCAAAGTTTCCGGTTGAAAAACAAAACGCTCGTAGCCACCGACGCGCTATGAAAATGCTGCTGATCTCTACCGTTTCGGCTTTTTTCAGGCAACGCGCCGGAACGTTCCTCGTGCTGCTCGGCGTACTTTTCGGCTTTTTGAGTGCCAGGGAGCACCACGCATTCGCCCTATTTTTCCTGACGGGAAGTTATGGAATGTTCAGTCTGTTTGTGATATGGCTGGTTTACAGCATGCTATGTGCCCAATTTCTGATCAATACCTGGAAGCTGCCTGAATACACATTCATCTTTCACACACGCACATGGCCTGCGCCCGTACGTATGCGAAGGTTTGCCGTACAGGCGTTGGGTTTTCTTCAACCCATTCTTTACTATGGCGCTTACCTGCTGATCATCGCCATTCAGGACAAGCTGCTGGCGCGCCTCTGGCCGGTCGTTCCTTTTTATATTGTATTGATGCTGATGCTTGCCGTAACCGCGGAATGGCGCATTAGGAAGCCGGTCTTGTATGTACCTGTTAAAAGCCGGAGCCTTTTTAAATGGCCGTTCGCGCGTCCGTCTTCATGGCTCTATTGGTCGATGGAATGGTTGGTGAGGGAACGTGGAATTACCCTATTGGTAGGAAAACTGGGCGCAATGCTGGTAGCGGCCGGGACAATGCTCTATTACAGTACCGGCGAATACGACATCCGGATGCCTGCTGTGGGCATGTCGCTGGCCTATTTGCTCAATCTGGGGCTTTCATTGGAGTTATATCAATGGGAAGCTGAAATCTGGCTTTGGGGCAGGTCGTTACCGGTGTCGGTTTGGAAGCGTTGGGGCAGGGTAGTGGCGGCGCATTTGGTGTTGATCGTTCCTGAAACGGCGGTAGTGCTTCGTAGTGGCGCCCTCGGCTTTGCGGAGGTGGCACAGTTGTACTTGCTGGGCTTAACCACCCTCATAGTCTCCCACCTATATTTTTACAAAAGATCCGGACTGCCGGAAAATGCAATGCAAGTCTTTTTGTTTGGATTTGTAGGCCTTACCTTATTGATTTTATACAAAATACCCCTTCTGTTGATTGCTGGTTTCGGGCTGCTGTTTTCGCTTTACGCATCTTGGCCCAAGGGCGGAAATAGTCAGAAGTAGTCAGGAATTGTCATTGGTGGTCAGGAGTGGTCATTGGTAGTCAGGAATTGTCATTGGTGGTCAGAGGTGGTCATTGGTAGTCAGGAATTGTCATTGGTGGTCAGGAGTGGTCATTGGTAGTCGGGAATTGTCATTTAATGGTCAGGTATGGTCAGGACAGAGGACTATCTCCGGCCGCACGTGACTATACTTGACAATACCTGACTATCAATGCCAACACTTGACCATACTTGACCATACCTGACAACACCTGACCACACCTGACTAAAAATTCCCTAACGGTACCTATTTCGGTGTAGTGGGGCGAACTTCGATTTTACTTGGCAGCGTCCGCGCCGGCATCCTGATCAGGTCGGAGACGATCTGTCCGATATCTTCCGGCTGGATTTTCCAGGCGTCTTTATCCGAAGGCTCGTGGTTGTTGAATTCCGTAGCTACGGAGCCCGGCATAATGGTCGTCACTTTCACACCTGCATTGCGCACGTCGAGCATCATCGCCTGCGAGAAGCCCACGAGGCCGAATTTGCTGGCATTGTAGGCCGTGCCGTTAGCAAAAAAATTGGTGCCCGCGAGGCTGGCAATGTTGATAAAATACCCTTTCGATTCGGTCAGCGCCGCAATGGATGCTTTTGCGCTGAAAAACACACCGGTGAGGTTAATATCGATCGTTTCCTGCCAATGCTCGGCGCTAAGCTCCTGGATCGGTGCGAAATGGCCGACACCCGCGTTGGCGATAAAGTAATCGAGCCGGCCCCACTGGGTGAGCACGGTTTGTACCGCTTTTTCCTGCGAAGCCAGGTTTCTCACATCCGACTCGATGGCCAATGCGTAGCCTTCGCGGATTTTGTTCAAAGCATTCGCGGCTTCATCGGCATTTTGCTGCGAGCGGCTCGTAATAGCCACGCGGATGCCGTCGCGGATAAGTGCTTCGGCAATACCATACCCTATTCCCTTGGAACCGCCTGTGATCAGGGCTGTTTTGATTGTTTCTGCCATTACCTGAGTTTAGTTTTAAAAATTTGCACGTAACGGCGTAACAGCATCAATGATCAGAAGGTTTGGAAAATGAGCTGCCGGTTTCGAAAATCTGCGAATCACGGGTATTCTTCTGAACTGCAATAGCGCCGAAAATGCCTAACAGGAAGGCGAATGCGTA
>CAMLNK010000873.1 GCA_946481035.1 uncultured Dyadobacter sp.
CGCCAGAATGCCTTTTTGTTTTAATCTTTTTCCAAAATCAATCGCCCCCGGCAGCTCCGGCGCGGCGCTCCATCGGGTAATGGAATTGGAGTATGCCAACACTTCTTCATATTCGGCAGGATCGGGATTGCGGATATACCGCGGGTCCTGCGCACCCCGCTGGCTCAGTGCGAAATAGGGCCCTTCCAAATGCATTCCGAGAAACTGGGCGCCGTTTACATTCATTGCATTAGCCTTTTCATAGCAATCCAGCGTTTCGAGCAGGTCCTCTTTTTCGGCCGTCAATGTAGTCGGTACCATCGCCGTGGTGCCATATTGCGCATGCGTTTCGGCAATTTTCAAAAATGCCCCCGCGCTGCCGTCCATGAAATCATGCCCGCCGCCACCGTGAATATGCAGATCGATAAAGCCGGGCGCGACGTAATACCCTTCCGCGTCGATCACCTCTGCATCCGGAAATTCCACATCCCGCATTTCAATCCCCACAATCACCCCATTTTCAACCAAAATCGTCCCATTCCGGATGTAGCGGTAGGGGGTGATTAGCGTTCCGTTTGTTATTTTGACTCTCATAGATCCAATTTTGAATGACCGAATGATTGAATGATTGAATAGGGCGATTAGGGAAACTATTCGGTCATTCAATCATTCAATCATTAACTTTTAATCCCCACCGTCTCAACTTATGCCCCTTCACCGCATAAAACACCAGATACAAATAGCAAGGAAACAATACCCAATAAGCCTCCCGCACATTTACAGTATCCGCGAAATGCCCGTAAAAAAGCGGCATAATGGCATTTCCGCAAAGCCCCATAATCATCACAGAGGCACCCAGCTTGGTAAAACGCCCCAAATCATCCAGCGCCAGCGGCCAGATACCGGCCCACACGAGCGAATTGGCAAGGCCGAGCAGCACCACGAACCAGATGGAAATGTCGGTCGTATGCCCCAGGAAGTTCACTTCACCTTTTGTAAAGATGATAAGTAAGGTAAAAATGGTCCCCAGGATCGTGCATATCCGCAGCGCATTTACCTGGCTGATGAATTTTGGAATAACAGTAATGCCAATCAGATACCCGCAAATGGTGCAGAAAAGTGTGTAAGAAGGGAATACTTTTGCTTCCAACAGATCAATACCCATTGAATTGGCATAACCAATAATGGTATCGATCGCGATCACCTGCGTGCCTACGTGCAGGAAGATGGCCAATGCGCCCAGGATCAGGTGGGGAAAATCGAAAATGCTCTTTTTGCCCGCATTAGCCGACGCGATTTCCTGGCTTTCATGCTCTGTATCGATTTCGGGCAATGGGGATTTGAATACCAGATAACCTAATGTAAAAAGGAATATGCCTAGACCAATGTAAGGATTAATCACCCTTCTAATGAGCTCGTCGAGTGCCGCGCTGCGTTCGGCGTCGCTCATGGTGCCGAGCTGGGCGAAAAGATCGGTGTCGGTGGGTTTCAATATCACCGCAGCGAAAACGATCGGCGAAAGAATACCGGCGGCTTTGTTGCAAATGCCCATCATACTGATCCGCTGCGCCGCGCGTTCCTTGGCGCCGAGGATGGTAATGTAAGGATTGGCCGCCGTTTGCAGAATGGCCAGGCCGATCCCGATGGTGAAAAGACCCATCAGGAATATCTCATAGGTCCGCGACATGGCTGCCGGTACAAATATGAAAGCCCCCAAAGCCATCGCCCAGAAGCCGATCATCATGCCCTTTTTGAAACCCACAGCCTTCAACAAATACGACGAAGGCACCGACATCACGAAGTAGGCAATGTAAAATGCAAATGCGACGAGGTAAGCCTGAAAGCTCGTCAGTTCGCAAGCGATTTTGAAATAGGGGATCAATATGGAATTGACCCACGACACAAAACCGAAGATAAAGAACATCAGGCCGATCAGGAAGATCGAGATCATCGTTTCCCGCTTCGTCAGGTTTTCTACTTTAATGGCAATGGCTTCGCTTTTCATTCAGTTTTCTGGGTTTGGCTGTCGACCCCAGGGTTAAAACCCTGGGTTAGGGAATAGGTTTGCTTTTTCTAGTCTTTTCCGTCGGCTAAAGTCGACGGTAGTTGATTTTTTGCTGAACTAATCTATCACCGTCGACTTCAGTCGACGGAAGGCCGAAATCGGCGGCAAGGTCAGCCCTTTTAAACAGTCGGTTCCCAACCCTTCTGATACTCTCGCTTCCAGAATTTTTCGGCGGCTTTGCTACCCTTAATATGCCCGTTCGTCGGATCAATATTCAACGTCTCCCCGGAACGAATGGCGATATTACCCAGCTGCGCGAGCAATGTGCTCTGGTGTCCGCCCACGATCTCCGCCGCCAGTGGTGCGCCCTTCTTGATACCATCAAAGAAATTCTGAATGTGAAATGCATCGAGGCTCTGCGAAGGGTTCATCTTGTTGCGCGGGTCGATCACGAGGTCGTTTTTAATCTCTTTCACCAGCTTGTTGTCCAGGTCGAAAACCTTGTAATTATTGCCTTCACCGATCTGAATTGATCCTTTTTCGCCATAGAATACCACGCCCACGGAGCTACCTTCGATCGTCCGGCCGTTGCAGCTGCGGCCTTCCCAGGTCATGGCGGTGTTGTTCGCAAATTCGAGGTTAATTACCTGCGTATCCGGTGTTTCCCAATCGTCTTTATAACGGTAGCGGCCGCCGGAGGACGTTACCCGCGTAGGGAAGTCGACCTGCAAGCCCCAGCGCATGAGGTCGAGCATGTGGGTGCCGTTATTGAGCGCTTCGCCCGTGCCCCAATGCCAGAACCAGTGCCAGTTGTAATGCAGGATATTGTCTTTAAATGCGCGGCGTGGCGCGGGGCCTTGCCACAGCTCATAATCCAGCCAGGAAGGCACGGCAGTTTCTTTACCTATTCCAATGGAAGCGCGGTTGTTGGTATACCAGCCCTTGGCAAAATACGCCCGACCGATGGTGCCATCATGCACTTCCTTGATGCCCGCAGCCACATTCGGCCAGGAGCGGCGCTGATTGCCCATCTGGATCACATTCTTATATTTTTTAGCAACGGCTACCAGCAGTTCACCCTCGTGCGGGTTGTGGCTGCAAGGTTTTTCGA
>CAMLNK010000874.1 GCA_946481035.1 uncultured Dyadobacter sp.
CACTTCTATAAATGTAGGATGCCGAAATACAGCCCAGCGACAGCCAGTCGGAGAGCCGGCTGTCGGTAAGCGGCTCTGCTGAAGGGTAAGCAGTATCCTTTTTAACATATTGCTCTACATATTCCTTCAAAACAGCCAATGCATGGGTTTCTCCGCCGGCCGATATCTCGCCGGTTTTCGCTGGAACTTCATTCGGGTCGATGCCGAGTTCGGCCAATCCGGGAATAGAACCTGCTTCAATGTCCGAGGGTAATGTAATTCTCTCCGGCGTCGGGAACTGGTCCTTTATTTTAAGGTCGTTGCTCAGTAAGCGTTCGAACTCGGAGAAACCGGATGGTAGCTTCGATACCGGGAACGGAAGATCAAATGCACTGATCACCGTATCCATCCAGAAAAGCTTAATGTCGACGTTCGCTGTTTTGAGGTTTTTGCTCAGTGAAGATTCGATGCGGGTTTCCTGTGGCGCAATTTCCTTGCTGGTGTAAACATAGTCGGCATTGTAATCTTCGGCGAGTTTAGCGACGATCTCTTCGGGCTTGCCGATGCGGATAAGCAGGTCGCCGCCTTTCTGACGGATATTTTCGCGAAGCTCGGCAACGGAGTCAATCAGGAAGCGTGCGCGTAATGCACCCGTTCTGCGAAAGCCGAGTTTGGTTTTTTCAAATTGACGGGGATCAAAAACATATACGGGGATGATCTCACTGGCGGAACCAACGGCAGCAGAAAGCGCCTGATTATCCTTTAACCTCAAATCATTCCTGAACCAATAGATTATGCGTCGGGCCATTAATACAAACTGATAAGTACTCTTTGGGAAATATTAAGAAATGCAATTATACGAAAATCAATCCGCGCATATAAGAAAAAGCCCGCTGCGAAGTCGATCGGTTCACAGCGGGCTTTCCTATGGTTGGGCAAATCAATAACTCAGGATCGTGAATTCGGTACGACGGTTGCGCTGGTGCTCTTCCTCGGTTTTGGCATTTGGAATTATTAGCTCCCGCTCGCCGTAACCTTTGGCCTCCATTCTGTCGGCTTCGATGCCTTTGGAGTTCAGGTAAGCCACTGCGGACTCGGCGCGGTTTTGCGAGAGCGTCATGTTATAGGCGTCGGTTGCGCGCGCATCCGTGTGTGAGCTGAGCTCGATGGTCATCGTCGGGTTGTCTTTCAGGATCTGAACCAATTTATCCAGCTCCACGGCGGCATCCGGGCGGATATTGTATTTGTTCAAATCGTAGTAAATGTTTTCCAGAACGAATGTCTTGTTCAGTTCCAGCCTGTCGAGTTTGATGGTCACATTGAATGTGGTATCGGTCAGTTCCTTGGTCAGGAATATCGGCGGGATGTTGCGGCCCGACATGGAGAATGGCTCGCGCTTGCTGATATAACCTTTGCGCTGAACGAGCAGCTGGTAAGACTGGCCTTCTTCCACCGGCTGCCGGCCGAACTTGCCATCTTTCGCAGTCGGGAACTCGGCGATTTGGGTATCCGAAGTATCCGGCAGAATGTGTACCACCGCCGAATCGATCGGGGTAGGGGTTTCGCCATTAGCAAGAACGGTTCCCGCGAGGAAGTAGCGCACTACTTTCCGTTTTCCATTAATGTAGTTCGGGTTGTTTGGATTAAGCGGGTCGTTCGGGTCGTTGCGCCTGGCAACTGTGGTAGAGTCTTCTTCTTCGGGTCCGGAGAAATAGTAAATGTCGTCATCGCCCTTACCGCCATCGCGGTTGGATGCGAAGAAACCCTTGGTCAGATTCTTGTAAAATACAAGTCCAAAGTCATCCTGCGGGCTGTTGAATGGCAGGCCCATGTTTTCGATCGTGATCACGCCCTGTGTTCTGGTGGCGGAGAACAAATCCAGCTTACCCAGACCCGGGTGGCCGTCGGAAGCAAAGTAGAGCTTTCCGCCTTCCGCTACATACGGGAACATATCGTCACCTACTGTATTAATGTCCTTGCCCATATTCACCGGGCGGCTGAACCGGCCCGAAGCATCCATATTGGTGCGGTAAATGTCAATACCGCCTACGCCGCCAGCACGGTTGGATGCGAAATAAAGTGTTTTGCCATCACGCGAGAATGCGGGCGAACCGTCCCACGCGAGGGAATCGTTTATGGGAAGAATTGCGGGAGGCGTCCATTGGCCGTTAATATTGCGGCTCATGTAAAGGTCCACATCTACGCTGCTGTTTTTCTTGCCGGTGTTTCCTCTCGCGAAAACAAGCGTTTTGCCGTCGGGGGAGAATGCGGGAGAGCCCTCGTTGGCATCGGGAGAAAATACCTCCTGGCTGAAAACAACAGGACTTCCCTGCGTGTTGCCCGGGTCGGAAGCAATGTTAATTTTATAAAGACCCAGCATCGGCTGGCCGTTGTTTTTGTAGATTTTCTCTTTTTTGGAAGAAGAAAACACAAGCTCGTTACCCACGACGGTTGGCGCGAACTCGGAGCCGGCAGTGTTCAGAGGCAGGTCTTTCAACTCTACTTCCATTTTCGTCGCCTTCAAACGGTCGGCAATGCGGATGATCTCGATTTCGCGCAACGCCCTGTCTTTCAAGTTCTGCGGAACGTTTTCAGTCTTGGCGAATTCGGAGAATTGTGCAGAAGCGTCGGCGTAATCCCCGGTTGTTTTTAATGCATAGGCATATTGGAAACGGGCGTCAGCATTGGTAATGCCTCCGTCGAGAGCCTTTTTGTAGTAGGGAATGGATTCCTTGAAGCGGTTGGAGAGGCGGTAGGACTCCGCGATGAGGTAGGCCGTCTGCACCGGCTCGATATTGGCTTCGGCGGCTTTCTGAAAACCCTTGATGGCGAGGTCATATTCTCCGTTCGCAAATTTCTTTTGGCCGTCTTTGTATGCCTGCATCGCTGAGTTACAGCCGGACAAATATAAACACGTGGCAAAACAAACTATGAGAGTAAAGTAACTCCGGAAAAGTTTCATAATGTAGAGTATAAAATCAAACGATTCGACGCGCACTGGGTTTCTGAAAAACAATACTAATAAACAACGATTGGAAATAAAATTCGGGATACTATATAGGAAGAATTTTATTCGAAAAATGAGCTTTTCATGAATTTCTGCTGCATTTA
>CAMLNK010000875.1 GCA_946481035.1 uncultured Dyadobacter sp.
TTTGTGCTCCTGATGTCGCATTACCCGATCCTGGGCGCTACACCTATGCTCGCGGGCGGGGGAGGGCATTCGGATTACAAGAAGCTGAAAAACCTGTTCTATAAGCACCGCGATAAGGTCCGTATTTGCCTCAGCGGGCACCAGCATTTGCAGGACCATACCGAATACAACGGCATTCAATATTGCTGCAATGGCGCCATGAGTGGCTTTTGGTGGGGTAAAGGCGATGCCGAATCCGTCGCGCCGAATTATTACCAGGAAACGCCTCCGGGCTTCGCCATGCTGGAATTGTATGCCGACGGGCGGGTTGTAAATACCTATTATCCACACGCTTACTAGGCATATTTGTATATTAAAAGCCTGCCGGCCGCCCGCAGTTTTCGTGACTGTGAATGCCGGCAGGCTTCTTTATTTACAAAAAGGCACCTAATTTTACCATTATTTGCCAAAACCCCATTGATGAAAACATTTCTCGGACTACTCATTTGTTCTGTTACTGCATTCGGTCCGTTGCAAGCGCAGCCGAATCCCAAACCCCAGCCCGCGCCATTGTCGCTATGGTACGACCAGCCCGCAAAAGAATGGATGACCCAGGCGTTGCCGATCGGTAATGGCCATGTGGGCGCTATGTTTTTTGGAGGCATAGAGGAGGAGCGCCTCCAATTTTCGGAAGGCAGCCTTTGGGCCGGAGGTAAAGGTGCTAATGCCGATTATAATTATGGTTTAAAAAAAGAGGCTTACAAACATCTGCCGCAGGTGCGTGAGCTGCTCGCCGCCGGGAAAATGAAGGAGGCACACGCCCTCGCGAACAAGGAGCTGACGGGCGTGATCCATGAGAAAAAGGAGAATACGCCTTCTTCCGATTTTGGTGCGCAACAAACGGTGGGCGATATTTTCGTGAAAGTCCCCTCGAAAGGCGCCGTGCAGAACTATCGTCGCGAGCTGAATATCTCCGATGCATTAGGCAAGGTAAGCTACGATGCGGGCGGTAGCCATTTTGAAAGGACCTATTTTGGGAATTACCCTGCCAAAGTAATGGTGTACCGGTTCACTTCCTCGACTCCCGAAACCTATTCCGTCCGCTTTGAAACACCGCATGCGAAAGACTATGAGCGATTTGCCCAAAATCAATACACCTTCGGCGGCCATTTGAAGGACAACCACCAGGAGTTCGAAACGATTTACCGTATAGACACCGACGGTAAAACCGCTTTCAGCAATGGCATTCTTACGGTAACCGGCGCCAAGTCGATCGTCCTGATCCACACCGTAGCAACGGATTACTTGATGAAATTCCCTGATTATAAGGGTAATGACTATAAAAAAGCTAACGCCGCTACCATGGCCAAGGTAGCCGGAAAGCATTACGCCGCATTGCTCGCCGAGCAGCAGAAAGACTACCACGGCCTGTTCGACCGCGTTGCGCTGACGTTGGGTAATGCGACCGCACCGGCCATTCCTACCGACCAGCGCCAGAAAGCCTATTCGGCAGGCCAGCCCGATGCCCGTTTGGAAGAGCTGTATTTTCAGTACGGCCGCTACCTGATGATTTCCTCGACGCGCCCGGGTACGATGCCTATGAGCTTGCAGGGTAAATGGAACGACAGTACCAACCCGCCATGGGCGAACGATTACCACACGAATATCAACGTGCAGATGCTCTACTGGCCTGCCGGGGCAACCAACCTTTCGGAATGCCATTTGCCGCTGATGGATTTTACCCAGTCCATTGTCGCACCGGGCCGTCTGGCGGCAAAAGAGTTTTTCAATGCCAAAGGATGGATTGTCAATACGATGCTGAACGCCTACGGTTATACTTCGCCGGGCTGGGACTTTCCATGGGGCTTTTTCCCCGGAGGTGCGGCGTGGCTTTGCCAGCATTTGTGGGAGCATTATGCATTCACAAATGATAAGGTGTTCCTGAAAAACACGGCCTATCCGGTCATGAAGGAGGCTTCGGAGTTCTGGATGGATTACCTGAGCGACGATGGCAAAGGCCGCCTCGTTTCCTCGCCGTCGTACTCGCCCGAACACGGAGGTATTTCCACAGGCGCCACCATGGACCACGAAATGGCGTGGGACGTGCTCAACAACACCGCCGAAGCCGCAGCCGTGCTGGGTATCGACGCCGATTTCGCACAAAAAGCCCGCACGACCCGCGACAAGATATTGCCTTTGCAGATCGGCCGTTGGAAACAGTTGCAGGAATGGCGTGAGGACGTCGACGACTCTACTAACCACCACCGCCATGTCTCGCACCTGTATGCATTGCACCCGGGCAAGCAGATTTCCATCACCAAAACCCCGGCCGAGGCCGAAGCCGCACGCGTGAGCCTCAATGCCCGCGGCGACGATGGTACCGGCTGGTCGCTGGCCTGGAAAGTGAACTTTTGGGCGCGCTTGCAGGATGGTAACCGCGCACACAAGCTGTTCAAAAGCGTGCTCCGGCCCGTTGCCGACCAGGGTACCAACATGGCCGACGGCGGCGGTTCCTATGCCAACCTCCTCTGTGCCCATCCGCCATTCCAGCTCGACGGCAACATGGGCTCCACCGCCGGAGTGGCCGAAATGCTCCTCCAATCGCAAACCGGAGTGATCGAACTGCTGCCCGCATTACCCGATGCCTGGGCCACCGGCTCGGTAAAAGGCTTGAAAGCCCGCGGTAATGTGACGGTCGACGAAGTTTGGGAGAGCGGCAAATTGAAATCCGTAACGCTGCTATCGCCCAATGCGCAGAAACGTGTTTTGAAATACGGAAACAAAACGATCAGTGCCGACATCGCCGCAGGAAAGGCGAAGACCTGGAATGTCAGTGAGTTCAAATAAATGGAACGCAAGTGATTGAAATATTAAGTCTTCCAAAAACCTGATGCGGCAATGCAGTCCCAAAATCGCGTAGCAATTTGGGTAGCAACGGGCATGTAATCCACAAAATGCCGTCAGGCATGTAACAGCAAAGCATTGTTGTTGCATGCCTGACGGCATTTTTAATGAAACCGGTCCATGACATTTGCTACCAATATTACATGCCTAACGGCATTCGCCCGCCACCAATATCTGACCACGCGTGACCACTTCCTGACTACTGC
>CAMLNK010000876.1 GCA_946481035.1 uncultured Dyadobacter sp.
TATGCTTCAATACCGGCGCGATTTGCCCTCCCCAGAACATGATCAGGTCATATTGCTGCTTTTCGGTCGCGGCTTTGCGGAGCGGCACGATGAACTGGTTTTGCAATGGGAACGGCAGCAGCTCGTCGTTGTGGCCGGCCAGGGTTTCGGTGTAGCGGCTGCGGATACCACGGCCCAGACGGCCCGTCGATACTTTTGTGAGCGTCGCATAGCGTGCGGCGTCCGAATGCAGGAGATCGCGGTGGTATTCGCTGGCGCCGGATTCCTCGGTGGCCAGGAAAGCCGTACCGATTTGCACCCCTTCCGCACCGAGCGTCAATGCAGCTGCCAGGCCGCGGGCATCGGCAATTCCGCCCGCAGCTACAACCGGCGTTTTCACTTTTTCGCGGATCTGCTGCACGAGTACGAATGTGCCCGTGAGCGAAGCTTCCGGCGATTCGAGGAATGAGGGCCGGTGACCGCCCGCTTCGAAACCGGATGCGATAATGACGTCCACGCCCGCATTTTCCAATGCAATGGCCTCATCGAGCGTGGTGGCATTGCCGATCAGTTTAATGCCTTTTTTACGAAAGTCTTCCAGGATGGTTTGGGAGGGAATGCCAAAAATAAAGCTGAAAACCGGCGGTTTGGTAGCCAGCAATGCTTCCACCTGGTTTTCGAAGCGGGATGGATAGGCTTTCGGTTTTGCGGGCAGCGGCGCGCCCAGTTCGTCGAAGAACGGTTTTACGAGTGCGGCTGCTTTTTCAAATTGGGCATCTGAAATCTCGCCAGCCGGAAAATCGCTGTCGGAGATCCAGAGATTGATGTTGTAGGGTTTATTGGTGGCTTGTTTCAGCTCTTGGTCCAATGCGATGATTTCGTCGGGCGTGAGCATGTAGGCGCCGTAACCGCCCATTCCGCCGAGATTCGAGACCGTCGACACGAGTTTGACAGACGACAAATTGCCCCCGAACGGGCCTTGCAATATCGGGTATTCGATTCCCAGCGAGCGGGAAACATTAGTTTGATTCCACATAATCCAGGTGCGGGCAGTAAGTGAAACCCGCTGCGCAAATTAAGCAGAGAAAACAATCGGTGCAGCGTGACCTATATCACATTTTGCCTCAGCGCGATGAATGGTACAACCGGCTCACAGTCTCGCGCGACACACCCAGGTAGGAGGCGATGAGGTGCTTCGGCACGAGCTGGAACAGGGTTGGATATTGCGCCAGAAGGTCTTCATAGCGCTGTTTGGTATCGTTCGTCATGAACGAAAGCAGCCTTTTCTGCAACGCCGCGAAGCCCCTGTTGGTGCGCCAGCGAAAAAAATGCCCTATCGCCTCGACTTCGTGGCACATTCTTTCCCTATCCTCCGCGGAAATCGATAAAACCTCCGCATTGGACACGCAGTCCACGATGACGGCCGCCTTGCAATGGTTATACAACGCCATGTAGTCAGATGCCCACCAGGTCGGCATAGCGAATTGCAGGATGGTTGTTTTGAGCTCGTCGTTCGTGAAATAGGTTTTAAGACAACCATTTAAAACGAAATACTCCCGTGTCACGGCGTCGCCTTCGCGGATCAGGATCTGTCCTTTTTTAAGCGATTCGTGTTTGAAGCAGGCATAAAAACCGTCGAACTGCGCATCGGTCAGTTCGACGGTTTTGGTAATATGGTCTTTCAGGATTTGCCGGGCGTCCATTGCAGGTGTATTTCAATCCTGAAATATAAATGTTTGCCGCTAATTATGGCTTACCGATAGTCGAGCAAGGTCGTCGCTTTGCATGCCTTATCCGTTTTAAACCGCACCCAGCGTGCCGAGAAATCTTGCGGAAAATCGAATGAAACGGCCTGTCCCGGCTTCACTGTGAATGATTTGTAAGCCATCCACGGCCCATTACCGACCGGATCGGCTTCGAGTGTAAAGGTTACCGACTCCTTCGCATCGTGCGAAAGTTTCAAGCTCTTTTTATCATAAAAACCAATCAGATAAGGGTCCGAGCTTTCGCCTGCATTTACCTGCGTACCTTTCCACGGGCCGCCGTGACCGGTCGGTTTGCCGAGTTTCCACAGATCGTCGATCGCACCGGCCCATACCGCCGCCTTTTTATCCGTCGAAACAATGATGTGCTCGCTGTTCTGCATCGCTTTCGGGTCTACGCCCGTCATAACCAGCAGGCCACGGTAGGAAGCATAGTCGTGAATGCGGAGGTTATGCGAAGAAACCGGACGGATTTTGGCATAACCATCGGCATTCTCGGCGGGCAGCTCATAAAATGTGCCGTGGCAGTTGAAAAGGTCGCGTTCCGTAGCTACCTCGCGGCAAATGCGCAGCGACGCCTCGTTGGTGAGACCCGTGAATGCCTCGTTCCCCAACGGTAACCGCCAGCGGCGGCCCTTGTCATCGACCACGAGCACCGAGGAAGCATCCACCGTCACCACTTGTTTAGGAATAGCAAATTTTGTCTGGATAAATGAATGCGTTTTGGCATCCTGCTGGCGGGTGAGCTTCATATTACGGTCGAGCTCGTAGTAGCCCGCGTCGGCGGCCTTGCCGCCATTGAAATCCATCGCCGCAATACCCAGTACCCGCCGGTTTTCACCCAGGCCGTACAGTAACCCGCCGTGGCTGGCAGTCGCATTGGCATTACTCAGCCCTTTGAAAATCGCATTGGCCGTTTCCTCGCGCCGGTCATCGGAAGTGTAGGTAAAATGCACCGTTGCGCGGGTAGCTTTCTCGGGCCTCACGCGCACCCATTCGCCGGATTCCGCATCGCTGAATGCCGTATTCAAAGCCCCGTGAGCCCCTACTTTTACAGTTTTAACCACCGACCATTCTCCGTTCCCCCTTTTATCCACTTCAAACACAAAACCCGTTTCGCTATCGCCCTCATTGCGTATCCAAACCGCGCGATGCGCCCACCCGGCAAACAGGAACGGCTCCGAGTTTTGTCCCTCTTTTACCGCCTCATTCAGCCATACCGAACCTTCCGCGGAGTTAGGGCCGAGCTGGTCAGGCAGGTTTAGGGGTGTAAACCAAAGATTGGAATTGGATTGTCCGGGACCTTCTATCCCACCCTTGGCTTTGCGTTTGTTCAAAAACTCGCG
>CAMLNK010000877.1 GCA_946481035.1 uncultured Dyadobacter sp.
AAACGCTTCATTACCGTCTTTATCCTTTGGATTAGCGGCGTTGATACGCTTCTGTGACGCAAAAATTACACTTCTCAGATCGAACCCGTAACGAGTCGTCTTCAAATCAGCTTTTGCTTTATCGTCATCAGCAGCGATCCCGTCCAGATAGTAAACGTCGTCGTTGGCTCCCATAAACAGGGTCAGTACTTTCGACGCTTTCAAAGGCTCTGTGTTCTTCTGCTCATCCTCAGTCTTGTCAGGCACAGCAAGCGACATGGATGTCGGTTTCGACATGGTTGTCGCCAGCATGAAAAAGGTGATAAGCAAAAATCCTAGGTCTACCATCGGGGTCATGTCCACACGGGTGGACATTTTCTTGGCCCTTACCTTACCATCACCTTTACCGTGCCCACCACCACCGGATTCTTCAATTGCTGCCATTTCTTCTAATTATTAAATGATAACATTTATTCTGTTGTATAACCGGCCGGTGCTTGTTCGCTACCTGTGATCAGGTTGAACTTGTTGATGTTCTGCGACTGAAGGTTAGCCAATACGTCTTTGAACGCAGGAAACTTCGCGAGGTTGTCTCCTTTTAATGCGATCCGCAAGCCGTTGTTAGCCTTACGCGCTGCATACACCCAATCAGCAAGTTCACTTGCGCCTGTCGAGTCAACCGGGATACCAGGCTGTTTCACCTGACCCATTTGCTCTTTCGGCATATTCAACCAAGGTTTCAATTGATTCAATGGGAACCCGAAGCTTGATTGAAGGGCAAACTTAGCCTTTTCTGTATCAGTGAATGTGATACCTTTCGCCTGTCCGATGTTATCGAGCATTGCAAGCCTTGTAGGCTGCGCGTCAACGCCGAAGAACACCTTACCTGCTTTGTCGATACTGATGACCATGATATCATCATCCGGGACTTTGATCTGCGAAATCGATGTAGGTGTTGTAATCTCTGCATCGTTCGACTTGAAAGTCGCCGTCATAATGAAGAAAGTCAAGAGCAAGAAGGCAACATCCGTCATGGCCGTCATATCAGTATGCGGCGCATGTTTCTTAGGCCTTACCTTTCCCATACAAATATATAAGTTTTTTTTATATTAACGAAACTTCACTATAAAATAGTTCAGAGAACTATTAATAATGTGCAGCAAAGTTCGACTGAAGGCTCATGCCAATTTCGTCGATGCTGTAAGTAAGATCGTCAACACGGCTGTTCAGGTAAGCGTAAGAGATTGTTGCGATAGCCGAAGTACCGATACCAAGAGCGGTATTGATAAGGGCCTCAGAGATACCAGTTGCAAGAGCAGCGGAGTCAGGAGAACCTGATGTACCCAAAGCCGCGAACGCCTTGATCATACCGATTACCGTTCCCAAAAGCGCCAAGAGGGTAGAAGCACCCGCCAGTGTAGCGATGATGGTAAGGTTTTTCTGAAGCATTGGAAGTTCAAGTGTAGTAGCTTCTTCGATCTCTTTCTGAAGAGCTGCCAGTTTTTGCTCTTTGTCGAGCGCAGTTTCAGTAGTCAACTGCTTGTATTTCAACAGACCTGCTTTGATAACGTTACCAACAGATCCTTTTTGTTTGTCGCATTCTTTGATAGCCTCTTCGATTTGGTTTTTGTCAAGCAGGCTTCTCACTTTACGAACGAATGAATCGATGCTGCCTGTTCCGCTAGCTTTGCTCAAAGTGATCAGACGCTCGATTGTAAAGGTTAATACAACAAGGAAACATGTCATCAAGATCGGTACGATAGGACCTCCCTTGTAAACGATTCCGTAGTAATCACCATCGATAGGGCCTTTTGCGTGATCGCCATCTTTAAAGTGTTCCGGAGCACCCAGAACGAAAATGTAAACACAAAGTGCAATCGCAAAAAGGAGAGGGATTACCAATGCCGGGTTCAAACCGCCTTTGCCTTTAGTTGCTGCCGCAGCAGGCTTTGGAGCTGGTGCCGGACTTGTAGCTTTCTTTTCCATCAGACTTACTTTTAAAGGTTAAATTGAGATTTTGGTTGTGAATTAAATAAAACTTTTGGTTTAAACTGGTTTTCGTAAAATAAAATTTTGAATGCTTTTCGGATAAACGACATCTACAAAAGTATGAGTTTTCCTTTTAAAAAAAAGCAAGCGTTTCGGCAGATTTTTTCTCAGATTTTTCTCCGAAACGGTTCCGAATTGCATAATTTGAAGAATGCCCTCCCTTCTATTTTTAGTAAAATTTCTAGTTTTAATACTGACTTATAGGGATATAACGGCTACCCCCAAACCTCCATATAATTGCACTCTTTGCGTTCATATGTAACAACATGTTTTTTAGTGAGGAGATTTGTGTTTCAAAATATTTCAAGATTACCTTAGAAAAGCAAATATTATTTTTCTCCTACTATGTGTCTTAACAACAATTTTAAATTTCAGTGGCCGGGATTTCCCCCTGCGCTCTAAAGTTTGACTAAATCAATCCGCCCCGCGCCCCGATTTTTTTCGCCCTTGCAACCGCTTGTCACTCAATTTCCCGGAGCTTACCACTAGCGGAATGACAAAAATCCGGTAATTTTGGCTTTCCGCAGATAGCGTGTCCGTTAACTTAACAAATTCTTAAAATAGCATGAAGATCGATCAGGAGTCGCTCAAAAAGATCGCGCACCTCGCACGATTGGAGATCAGGCCCGGGGAAGAAGCGGCTCTCCTACAAAGTATGGACTCCGTTCTTACCTGGATGGACCAGCTCAATGAAATCAATACGCAGGGAGTGGAGCCTTTGACGCACGTGCTCGACGAAGAAAATAACTGGCGGGAAGATAAAGGCGCTAACACGCTCACACGCGAGGAAGCACTCTTCAATGCGCCGTCGAAAAATAGTACCTATATAATGGTACCCAAAGTGATTGAGTAGGTATAGGACACAATGTCCTATACCTCAACAATGGATTTCAAAATCGTCGGCATCCGACAATGCGGGGAAGCTCCGGCGGTAAAGGGCCAAATCCGTCTTCGAAATATGAACGATCTTTTCGGTGATCTGGCTGGTAAGCATCGCAACCGGTTCGCCCAGGTAATCGAGCGCCAGATACGTCAGCGCACGTACGCCCACCGGCAGCG
>CAMLNK010000878.1 GCA_946481035.1 uncultured Dyadobacter sp.
CCGGTTACAGCCATAACGACAGCAAACTCACCAAATCGACCGTGGCGCTGGAAGGCCGCCGCCCGGCGAATGCAGGTCCTGCCGATCTTGCAAATGCATGGGTTAGTTATGCATTGCCGACTGGCAAACTTAAAGGAATCGGGGTCGGTATTGGCGGCAACTACATCAGCGAGCACCTCACCGCCAATTCGGCGGTAACCGGGGTTTTTACCATTCCTTCCTACACGGTCTTGAATTCGACGGTTTTTTATAATACCAAAGCCTGGCGGCTTGGGCTCAAACTCGACAATATGCTGGATAAACGATACTTCGCCGGGCAGGGTGTGCTTACGCCGCAAATGCCTAGGAATTTCTCGGCCAATCTCGCAATCAAGTTTTAGGCGGAACACTTGATTCGGCGTAGTCACAGACTCGGCAGAATAGTTCGGCGTAGTCTGTGACTACGTCGGAGCGGGTGCCGGTCTCCGACCGGCTTGGATAATGTCGGTTATTTAGCTGGTCAGAGACCAGCCAACGCTCGGACGTAGTTGCAGACTACGCCCAACTAGTCGCCGACCCTACTTTCCAATTACATCGGACAATGTCAATACAACATGAATAATCAAAACGGGCTGCCTCATTGGAAGCAGCCCGTTTTGCATTCTAATATCTTCGAATTTCTTACAATTCGCGGATCCAGATATTCCGGAAGCTGGTTGTATTGTTGTGGTCCTGCAATTTGATAGGGCCTTTTCCGTGCGGTTCGATGGTCGGCTGGCCAATGTAAGGAGTCGTACCCTGAATCGCGGTGTGGTTTTGAACCAGTACACCGTTGTGGATCACGGTAATGTATGGCGGGATGCTCATCTGGCCGTCTTTGTTGAAATGCGGTGCGGTGTAAACCACATCGTAAGTCTGCCATTCACCAGGACCTACCGCTGCATTTACGAGCGGCATGGTTTGCTTGTAGATGGAACCTGCCTGACCGTTTGAGTAAGTAGGATTGTTATAGCTGTCGAGTACCTGCAATTCGTAAACGCCCTGCATGAAAATACCGCTGTTACCACGGCCTTGTCCGTTTCCGTCCACTTTTGCAGGGGTTCTCCACTCGATGTGCAGCTGGTAGTCGCCGAATGTCTGTTTGGTTTGAATGTCGCCTGATTTGGGGGCTACTGTCATGGCGCCGTCGCCAACTGTCCAGGGAGCAGCCGATTTACCGTCTTTTCCTGAAACCCACTGATCGAGGTTCTTACCGTCGAACAGAACGATCGCATCAGAAGGGGCTGTGAAGCCTGAAACGGCCGGAGAACCTTTACCTGGCGTTACAACACGGGGAACAGGGTTCCACAATTCGCTGGACTCGGGAGTTTGCTTTGCAGGCTGCAATTGCGCGTGCGCGGCAAAGGCAGCAGCCATGCTGAACGCGGTAAGCATTAATTTTTTCATTTGAAAGGTAACAGTTTTAGCTAATAACTCTTTGAAATAGTATCAAAACACAACATTAAGCAAAAAGCAAAAACAAAAAGGATTCTCATCTATATAAATGTAATTTTCCCGATTCTTATCACGTAATTTGCAGGGCTAAAGGCATTCGTGGCCTGGATTGCTAATCTAAAACCGACTAAGCTTACCGCAAGTATGTTTAAAACCAACCGTTCACTTTTTCAATTAATCGCCTCCGGGGTAGCGGCTTTTGCCATGCATACCGCTTACGCCCAGCAGCCTATTCCCCTCAACGACCTCAGTGCTTTTACGACCAAATCCAGTGATTGGAAGATCGTTGGCAATGCATCGGCCGACCTCACCAAGGAAAACGCGCTGGTTACCAGCCCGGGTAAGGGTGTGCTCGCCTGCCTCCACGAAAAAGGCAAGTATGGCAGCGACTATGAACTGATTTCCAACTTCAAACACGGCGATCTCGACCTTGAACTGGATTTCATGATGAGCAAAGGTTCCAACTCAGGAATCTATCTCCAAGGCAACTACGAAGTACAGCTTTTCGACAGCTGGGGTAAAAAAGGCGCTAAATACAACGACTGTGGTGGTATTTACGAGCGCTGGAACGACTCCAAGCCGGAAGGCGAAAAAGGTTATGAAGGATATGCACCGCGTTTCAATGTGGCGAAAGCGCCGGGTTTGTGGCAGCATATCAAAATCTCCTATCAGGCTCCCCGTTTCGACGCTAACGGCAAAAAAATCGCGAATGCGGTATTCCTTTCCATCGTGCTGAATGGCGTGACGATCCACGAAAATGTGGAAGTTAGCGGCCCTACCCGCGGTTCACTGACAGCTGAGGATGTGCCAATGGGCCCGATCCGCATCCAGGGTGACCACGGTTCACTGGCAATCCGCAACATTGTGGTGAATAATTTTGACAAAAAACCTGCGACCCTTTCCGAACTGACCTACAAAACCTATTACGGTGGTTTGTCGGAAACGGAAGACCTTTCAAAACTTACCCCTGCTGAAACCGGCAAATCGGAATCGCTGAACTGGGAGATTTTGAAAGAAAACAACAACTACTCTTTCGTTTATAATGGCCGTTTCAATGCAGCCAGCGAAGGTGAATACACTTTCCGTTTGCAGGCTTCGGGTAATGCCTACCTGAAAATCGACGGTAAAGATGTGATCAAACCGGAGTGGAAATCGAACAACGAATTCCGTGTGGCTAAGGTGAATCTGACAGCCGGCGACCACAAGCTCGAATTTTTCAATAACAAAAGGGATGGCTGGATGCGTCCGGTACTCGGCCTCTGGGTGAGCGGACCGGGTTTCCGTGAAATTGCTTTCCATTCGAAAAGCTCTGCCATGGGCGGCGGTTCTACCGACCCGATCCTGATCCAGGCACCTACCAACACCATTACCCGCTCTTTCATGGATTTCCGCAAGGACGAAAAAGCGAAAAGAACACGCGTGGTTCATGCGGTTTCGGTAGGTAGCCCTGCGAGCCTGCATTACACTTACGACCTCGACAAAGGCGCGATCCTGCAAGTTTGGCGTGGCGAATTCCTTGACGCTACCCCCATGTGGCACGACCGCGGCGACGGCTCTTCACGCCCGCGCGGCAGCGTGACGTTGCTCGGCGACGATATGTTCCTGGGCAAATC
>CAMLNK010000879.1 GCA_946481035.1 uncultured Dyadobacter sp.
TTTACCAGCCGTAATCCATATTATTTGCGTTAATACAGGCCGTCCGGGTAATCCGGGCGGCTTTTTTGTTCCGTACGCTCGCCTATCACCAATGCCGCCCCGGTAACTGCCGTAGCTGTTACGATGATATCAAACAGCACGCTGACTGTGACGGCAACCGGCTCCGAAACCCCCAGCAATGCCGAGCCACGCAGGTAAACAAGCTCCCTCACCCCAATTCCGCCGATGCTCAGCGGGAACACGGTCGCGATAGACGAGATCAGAAAAAGCAGTGCGTAATCGGCCCAGTGGCTGCTTTCGCCCATCGAAAAAAGCAGGAAGCCGGTGCAGATGATCTGAAAAACCTGGGTACCGAACGAAAGCAGCAATACGCGGCCCAATACCGGGATGATGCCCGGCAGCCATTTCCGGGCGCTCCACCAGAGAATTCCCGCCCCCGGGAGCGCCAGGGCAGGGATAGCTGCGATGAACATATTGTCGTAAAAACGGACCATTGCGATGATACCGGCCAGAAGCCCCAGCATTACAAAGCCTGTAATGCGGTCCCAGAGCAGAATGCGGGTCAGCAGCATTGTTCCCTGGGCGGGGAAATGCTGTTTCAGACGCAGCAGCTTGTATGCATCGCCGCCCAAGCCGCCGGGCAGGAACATGCCGTAAAACATGCTGATCCAATGCAGATGCATGCCGCCGTAATGCGACAGCCCTACCTGGTGTGCTTGAAGGATGGTAGTGAGCCGCACCGCGGCCGTAATGCGGGAAGCCAGGTAAGGAATAACCGCCAATGCCAGCAGCAGCTTATCGGCCTTGCGGATAGCCTGCGATACACTTTCCAGATCAATGCGGTGAAAGACCCACCACAGGAGCGCCACCGTGATCGAAAATTTCAGCAGCCATTTCAGGTATTTCATCATTTATCAATCCCTTTTCAGATGCACGAGACCGATATTCTTGCAGGCTTCCAGGCGGGTTTGGGGATTGATAAAACCGGGTTTCAGTTTGGTTGTATCAAAATCGAGGTAATGGTAAGCCTCGCGCGCCCGTAACCCTGCTGCTTTCTGCAATGCAAATATCTCCTCGATCGGCCCTACTACCCAGAAATCCTTCCGGGATACAAGCGCTGCCGAATCGGCCTCGGCGTAAAAATACCCCGAATAGTAATTCAGCGTGGGACTTTCCCAGTTCATGACGTAAATATTGTGCTCTTCCAAATCCATATGCCTGATTTTGGCAGCAATATGCTGGCCCGCCTGATACCTTTGCAGTTCGTAATAGAAGCTGCCGTTCATGAGCACATTCACCAACACCGAAGCGCTCAGCGAAACGCCTACTAGCCGGTGTGGCCAGCCTTTGGTAACGCGCCATTCGTACACTACCAGGTATATGGCAGGTATTACCAGCAATAGCACCGCATACGCTTTAACGGGGAACAAATAGAGGTTGATAAACAGCCCCAGCAGTATCATTACGATCGCCACAAACTGCTGCACACCGATGAGCACCTTACTTTCCCTGCTTTCGGTTTTTACCTTTTCCAGCTCACCGGCAATGAGGATGGCGAAAAACGGAAACAGGATATTGAGATAATGCGGCAAACGGAAATTGGAGGCTGTCAGAATGCAGAACATTACTACTATCGTTGTCCAGCTTAGTATCTCGCCGTTTTTTTCAGGCAAAAATCTATTTTTAATCAACTCAAAACCCCGCTTGAAAACAGCCCAGTAACCGAGCAAACACCACGGCAATAACGCCCAGAGCAGTGAATGGAAGAACAGGAACGGATCGTTACCACCCGAACTTCCCCAGTTTACACCGTTGAGACGCTCGGTATTCTGGTGAAAGAGAATGAATGCCACACCGGAAGTACGGCTCATGCCGCGAATGATTTTCCCCGGATGAAGGTCGTACTGCAAATAATAGCAATACAGCACCGGGCTGATGAATATAAAGAAGAGCGGGATGGCCCAGATCCATTTAAAGGAAAAAATAAACCGCCAGTTGCGCGTATAAAGCAGCTGCGAACCCACCGCGATCACCGGTACCGCCGCGCCCGACATCCCTTTCGTGGCAAACGACAACGCCAGCACGGCCACTCCGGCAATGAGCATTCCCGGTTTCGGTGTAACGGTATATTCGTAGAGCAGCCAGGTGGCCGTAATGATGAAAGAAAGCAGCAATGCGTCCATTCTGACATCGTTATGTGCCAGAATGTAGGCTTGGGTCGAAACCAGGATGAGCGCGGCATTCCAGCCCGCCCGGTTTCCATAAAGCCGCGTGGCCAGCCGGAAAGTTGCATAAACGCCCGGAATGGCCAGCAGCAGGCTCGGCAGTTTATACGACAGCGTACCGATCCCGAGCAGCATATCGCCCAGCGCGGAAAGCCAGAAAAGCATATGCGGCTTGTCGAGATAGTCGCGGCCGCGATCGATCAGGCTCACGTAGTCGCCCGTAACGTGCATATGCATGCCTATGAGCGCGTGATGGGCGCTGTCGTTATCGAAAAGCGGCAGCAGCAATCCGAGGATGTAAATCGCGCAAATGAGGCCGGCGTAAATGTACCGGATATAAAGAGGATGTGTTTGCATAAAAAATTTCAGGATCTGACAGGTTCGCCCGCTCTGCGGTCCTGACTGAATGAATGCCAGTTACGGCTGGCCGCCGGATCGCCAACCGCAGGACGACGGATGATTTCGCGGATGGTATAGGGCGTCTTGCCCGCACCCTCGTAGTAGCTGCGCATCAGCATTTCGGCAATGAGGCCCATCAGGATCACCACTATACCGCTCACCGACAGCACCAGTCCGGCCAGTGTACCGGTAATCCCCGAGAAGAGACGCAACATTTGCCAGAGCAGCAACAGCACGCCGGAAGCCAGGAAAGTACCGCCCAATGCCCCGAAAAGATGCATGGGCTTTCGCATCCAGCGTTGCATGTAGACCATCAGCAGGAGATCGCCGAGCACGCGGGTGGTGCGGCCGAGGCCATATTTGGATGTCCCGAAGCGCCGCTTGTGGTGGCGTACGGGCACTTCTGTCATGCGGGCGCCGGTGATATTGCCCAGCACGGGGATAAACCGGTGCAATTCTC
>CAMLNK010000880.1 GCA_946481035.1 uncultured Dyadobacter sp.
TCCGTCCTGAAAATCCTTTCCGATCGATTCCTCCATATTCATAATAGGAAGCATTACATTCATCGGGATAGGCATTTTGCCGGTAAAGCCCCAACGCACACGGGTAGACGCCGAGTCGATACCCTCTGTAACCATATAAGCGTCGCTGGTACTCTCAAACGGTTTCAGGAAGCGCAGCTGGGTATCAATCCGCTGGCCTTCCTCGATTTTGGTAATCTCCTGTTCGCCTTTGCCAACTTCGTCGTTGCCTTCCCACATCGACACAAAGCCCACGGTGCCGTCAGTACCCGAGAAGGTTTTGATCATCTTGGGGTCACGACGGCCCCAGACACTCCAGTCGTTCTGCTTTTTGAGGGATTTGAGGTATTCAAAAACCTCCGCTTTGGGTTTGTTCACGACGATTTCACGCTCGACGGCATACTCTTTCGGCATGATGAAAGCGGCAATCAGGACCAGCGCAATGAGTCCAAGGATAATGTAGAGCACTTTTTTCATACGGGGGGTACTTTTTGGTGAATAATTAAACCTGTACTTGACTTCATCAAGATCTTCGATCAATTCGGTATTGATCATTCCCGCCTTTTCCAGCACGCGTATCGAGGCAGTGTTATTGACATTCACAAATGCGATCACATCGCTTGCTTTCAGTACATTTTTAGAGAAGCGGATCAGCCCCTTGGCGATTTCCGTCGCTACCCCCTTTCCCCAGAACTCCTCCATTACCCGGTACCCGATCTCGATCGCCGATCCGATCTTATCCAGCTTGGCCGCCCCTATCAGCTCGCCCGAATGCCTGTCCTCGATCAGATACCTCCCCAGGTACGTGTCCTTACCGTACTCTTCCAGGAAACTTTTGAGCATATTGTCCGACTCCTCACGCGTAAGCGAATAGCCGGTCACATATTTCATCACATTGGCGTTGTTGCTCAGCCTGAAATACTTGTCACCGTCTCCGGCCGTCATTTTGGTCAGTACGAAATGTTCTGTATAAATAGGTGTGACGACCATTGTAAGCAGCATTGAGCGTTTCGCGGGAATCGGATAGCCTTGTGAATATACACTTTTATCCAAAAAAGTTACATCATTTTCCCGCACAGGTTTTCATGAGGTCAAGTTCCTTGTTTAAGCGGAAAAACACAAGTTTAAAACCGACTATTCAATCCCCTCCTTCCTTACAGAAAGCGACGGTTTCGCATTCATTACCAGATAAATATTTTCTGTTAACGTTCATTAACAATCTCTATAATTGGCAATCTACATTTGAAACGTTATATTTGAGCTATTGCCCGTTTGTATCACAATTCCGTCCCAATAGTTCCAATCATTCTTGAATTCATTATAAAAGTATGAATTTTTCAATGACCTGATCCCAATCAGCATCATGACAAAAAGAACTTTTGTATTGTTTTTCTGGCTTGCACAATTCGCCATAACGCTGCTCCTGGGGCAGCAGAGGGCTGTTGCGTGCAAGATCGATATCGGAACCGAGGCTTTCTCCCCTTTCGAAATCAAGGAGAATCCCGGCAGCAGGGATATTGTGATAATCGATGATACGATCTGTAAAAACGAGACGATCGTACGGGCGGATGAAACGAAATGGAACGAGTCGCTTTCCAAGCTTTTTAACCGCCGGCATTCTACCTACCGCTTCCTGACGCTCATCGCGCAGGCAGTACCTCAATGTGAAATTACCAGGGCTCCCAAATTTATCCGGGAGTCTGCACAGCCGCTTTACGCTAGTAACGGAGAAATTACGCTGCCCGATTATTACAGCTTTCTCCACCGTCTTTGCCCATTCTGAACTCGCCGCAAGCGTTCTTTTAATCCAAAATTTTCGTAGCTGACGGACCGCCCTCGTATGCCCATTCGCGCACATACGAGCCATTCCGCCCATTCACGCTATTCTTTTTTTTGCTGCACGGCATTCCCGCGCGGCCAAAAGACTATTCCTATTCCCTTGCATTACCGCCAACCAATTTATACAAACGCATCATGATGAAAGATTTTAAATGGCCTCTCCTTTTGCTCGTCAGCATTTTCACCTACGGCTGTGCCTCGAAAAGTGAAACGATATCAGAGACAAAAGACAGCGTTCCGACCATCCCCGTAACGGAACTCCGGCCCCAGAAAACCGAACTGCACCGCGAATACGTAGGCAACATCCACGCCCTGCGGAACGTCGAAATATATGCCCGTGTGAAGGGTTACCTCGAAGAAGTGTATGTGGACGAAGGTAAGGAGGTCAAAAAAGGACAGACTTTGTTCCGCATTAATAATGAAGAATATGAAGCCCAGCTGGCCAAAGCGAAGGCTAACCTGCAAAGCGCGATCGCGGACGCAAAAGGCGCCGAGCTGGAAGTAAAACGCGTAAAACTGCTGGTCGACAAGAATGTAGTGGCCAAAAGCGAGCTCGAAGTAGCACAGGCAAAGCTGGCTGCGGCTAATGCCAAAATCGAAGAAGCGCAATCCGAGAAGTCGAATGCGGCTATTCAACTGGCGCATACGGTGATTAAAGCGCCATTCGACGGCGTGATCGACCGCCTGCCGACCAAAATGGGCAGCTTGATCGACGAAGGCACATTGCTTACCACACTGTCGGACATCAAAACGGTTTATGCGTATTTCAATGTATCCGAAAATGAGTACCTCGAATATGTAAAAGCCCGCGACAAGGCTGCTACCAAGCAAGCCGTTGTAGAACTGGAACTGGCCGATGGCTCATTCTTTAAACACAAAGGCATCATCGAAACTATGGAAGGTGCATTCGACGAAGGTACCGGCTCCATTGCTTTCCGCGCACGCTTCTCCAATCCTGAAAAACTGTTGAAACACGGCTCTACGGGCACGATCCGCCTCACCAATACGGTAGATAACGCGATCCTCATCCCACAGCAGGCCGCATTTGAAATCCAGGACAAAAACTTTGTATATGTGTTGGGGAAAGATAACAAGATCAAGACGCGCAGCTTTGTGCCGCAATCCCGGTTGTCTACTTTCTATGTTGTAAAATCAGGTCTCGAATCAGGCGAAACGATTGTCTGCGAAGGGCTTCAATCCCTGCGCGACGGGGTGACGATCAACCC
>CAMLNK010000881.1 GCA_946481035.1 uncultured Dyadobacter sp.
AACCGTAGAGTCTTCACCGGGTGAGCTGATGATTTACCTCGACAAGGAAGAGAATAGCCGGGCTTCCTATCATCGCATTAAAAACCTTTGTGAGGGCGTCAAGGACGTCATACTGAAACACAACAAATAGCCCGGAAACCTGTTGGTAACCTGGACCACTGGTCGAAAAATTTTTATTTTTGACAAACCAACGGACTGGTTACAAATGGCTTTCAAGACGCTCAGCGATTTTTACCACAAACACAGGCAGGAGGTACTCTATGGGGTATCGCTTGCCTTGTTGCTTTTTGTGCTCAGGTGGCTCGAATTGCGGTTCCTGATCCTTGATCATCTTATCGAAATTTATGTAGCGGCCATTGCATTGATGTTCACAGGGCTGGGTATCTGGCTGGCCCACAAACTGATTACGCCCAAAGTCGAGACGCGGATCGTGGAACGGGAAGTGTTTGTGACGGCGGGCGATGAATTCACCGTCAACGAGCCGGAGCGGCTGCGGCTGGGCATCAGTCAGCGCGAGCTGGAAGTGCTGCAACTGGTAGCCGAAGGGTTGAGCAACCAGCAGATCGCCGAACGGTTGTTCGTATCGCTGAACACGGTGAAAACGCACTCGTCGCGGATCTTCGAAAAGCTCGAAGTCCGTAACCGCACGCAGGCAGTAGAGCGCGCCAGGCGCCTTAGGCTGATCGCCTGATGCCGGTATGGGTGAAGCTGATAAGTCAGGTATTGTCAAGTGTGGTCAGGTGTGGTCAGGTATTGTCATGTGTGGTCATTTGTAGTCAGGTATTGTCATGTGTCATTTGTGGTCAGATGTGGTCAGGTATTGTCATGTGTGGTCATTTGTGGTCAGGTATTGTCAAGTGTCATTTGTGGTCATTTATGGTCAAGTTTTGTCAGGAGTAGTCAGGTGTGGTCAGTAAGTCCGAGGTTGTTACTACCTAATTTTTGATATTACCTGACTATCCCTGACAATACCTGACCACAAATGACCACACCTGACTAAATCTTGACAATACTTGACCACCCCCTGACCAACGAACAGCCGGTATTTTAACTTCCCGAATGCAAAATCACCCGAAAGTATGACTCGAAAACGGCCTTACCGCTTCAATTTCGCAGCATTATCGGATACATAAATCAAAATGATATGAACAGGATTATCGTTATCTGCGGCCTTATTTCCGGTGCGCTCGTGTCGACTTTCATGGTGGCTTCCATGGCGGTTTGCTATCAGAAACAGGAATTCGAAGGCAATATGCTGCTTGGCTACGCGGCCATGCTGCTGTCGTTTTCAATGGTGTTTGTGGGGATCAAAAACTACCGCGACAAGTACAGCGGCGGGTCGGTTTCTTTTGGGAAGGCATTTAAAATCGGGCTGTACATTACACTGGTCGCCTCGACGGTGTATGTGATCGTCTGGCTGATCGACTACTACCTATTTATCCCCGATTTCATGGACAAATACACGGCGCATTTGCTGAAACAGTTCCAGGCCGGGGGCCCTACGGCGGCGGAGCTGGAAGCGAAGGTGACCGAACTGGCCGGGTATAAGGAAATGTACCAAAGTCCGCTGATGGTTATCCTGTGGACCTATGCCGAGATTTTGCCGGTAGGGCTGGTTGTTACGCTCATTTCTGCACTGATCCTCAAAAAGCCGGGAACGGAGGCACGGCCGGTTTAGACGCGCCCGGTACCTAAAATTTAAAACTAATACTACTCGTAAGGGTTTGTGATTCAAAGGTTTTTAGCTATAATCGCCTCAAAATCTTTTGGTAAACACAAACCCTTCCTATTTGTGAGAAAATTCTACCTCCTGCTGGTAGCGCTGCTGCCGCTTGCCGCTTTGGCGCAATGCCCCACCGACATTATTATCAATGATCAGTTAACGCTGGATAATTTCCTGACGACGAATCCGGGTTGCGTTAACCTGCCAGGTAACCTCATCGTGGAAGGTGCTGATATTGAGAAGCTTGATTCGCTGAGCACGCTTACAAGTGTGGGAGGGAGTATTATAATCCGCAACAATCCGTTGCTGACAACGCTTACCGGATTGGGAAATATCACCTCCCTGGGTTCGTCGGTACGAATATATGGCAACCCGGCCTTGGAAAACCTTGCCGGCCTCGAAGGCCTAACCTCGGTTACCGGCAGTGTCGTGATCGACTCCAACACCGTGCTGAGGGATTTGGCCGGAATCAAAAACATCGTTTCTGTGTCTGATTCACTGGTTATCGCGCAGGGAGATTCGTTGCAATCGATCAGCGACCTTACGATCACGTCGGTCGGTTCGGTGGTGGAAATATATGATAATGCGGTACTGGAAAGCCTTGCAGGGCTCGATGGCCTTACCACGGTGCCGGGTGATCTGATCATCGACGGCAATTTAATACTCAGAGACCTGGCCGGGGTGGAGAACATCACGTCGGTGGGCGGCTCGCTGATTATCGGGACGACTGATTCATTGACCACGCTCAGCGATCTTGGTATTGTTTCGGTTGCTGATGCGATCAGGGTAGGTTATAATACCGCATTGACATCACTGACCGGGCTGGAAGCCGTTACGCAGCTTAACGGCGATCTCGAAATTACCAACAACTATTCGATCAAGGACCTGACGGGGCTGAATGGGTTGACATCGGTAGGAGGCAATGCCTTTTTTGATTTCAATGATAGTCTTATGAACATGCAGGGACTCAATCAGTTGACTTCCATCGGCGGCGAGCTTTTTCTGGAATTTAACCTGATGCTCAAAAACCTGGGCGGACTCGACCAACTGACTTCGATAGGCAGCCACCTTACCATCGCCGATACCGACAGCCTCACGGATATTTCGGCATTGGGCAATCTTTCCTCGGTTGGCGGAGCGTTCTACCTGTTTGCGAATCTGGCGCTTCCCAACCTGAACGGCTTGCAGAATGTGCCGTCTTTCGGCAATGAGGTTGTGATTACATTAAATCCCGCGCTGGAAAACCTGGATGGCCTCGGCGGCCTGACGAGCGTAGGAGAACTTGGCATGCAGATCGGCCTCAATTTTTCATTGAAAAACCTCAATGCATTGTCTTCGCTGACATCCATC
>CAMLNK010000882.1 GCA_946481035.1 uncultured Dyadobacter sp.
TCGGTAGACTAAGTGACCCGATCGATAACCCATATGCGATTGCTACACAGCTGGAAAACGAGTCGCTGGCCGACCGCATCCAAGGCAATCTTTATGCGGAATATAACATTCTCAAAGACCTGAAATTCAGGATTACGCTCGGTGCGACTACCAACAGCGGACGTACCGGCACGTTTACGCCGACGACTTTGAACGACGGCCGTAATGTAGGCGGGTCGGCAACAGTGAATGGCTCGAAAAGTACATTGCTGCTGAATGAGAACTATTTGACCTACAACAAAAAAATCGGCAGCTTACACGACTTGTCGGTAATGGCGGGCTATTCCTACCAGAAATCGTCGAGCGAAACCTGGGGTGGCTCCGGGCAGTCGTTCATTACCGATGCGGTTTCCTACTGGAACCTGGGTGGCTCGTCGGTGTGGCAGAGCCCCAATTCGGGCCTGACGGAATGGGTACTGGCTTCCTACTATGCCCGTTTGACCTATTCTTTGGCGGATAAGTATCTTTTCACAGCCAATATCCGTCAGGACGGTTCCTCGAATTTTAGCAAAAACCACAAATGGGCCACGTTCCCTTCCGGCGCATTTGCGTGGAAAATGTCGAGCGAGCCGTTTATGCAAAATATTTCAGCGATTAGCCAGTGGAAATGGCGGGTTAGTTATGGGTTAACCGGTAACCAGGCCATTGAGCCCTACCAGACCATGGCGCGTTTCTCGAATGTGTATGCTATTATTAATGGTACACCGGTGAATGCAGTCCGTCCCACAACCGTCGCCAACGACGACCTTACATGGGAAACGACGCACCAGTTTGACCTGGGCGCGGACGTAAGCTTGTTCAGCAACCGGATCAATCTCGTGGCCGATTACTACCGCCGCGTGACGAAGGATCTGCTTTTCAGCGTGCAATTGCCTCAGTATTCGGGGTATACGAACCAGTTGCAGAATATCGGCGAGGTGGAAAACAAGGGTATTGAGTTTACATTCAATACCCGGAATCTCGTGGGTGCTTTCAAATGGAGTACAGACATTAATTTCTCATTGAACCGTAATAAAATCCTGAAATTGCCCGCAGGTACGGACATTCTTTACGGGTCGGCGCCGGGGCACATGGTGGGTATGGGCCAAACCCAGGTATTGAGGGAAGGATATCCGGTAGGCAGTTTTTATGGCTGGATCTACGACGGCGTGTACCAGGAAGGCGACAGCTTTATCCCGGGCGGTGGATTCGAAGTGGTAGCGGGAGGGGAGAAGTTCAGGGATATTAATGGTAAAAAGGATTCGAACGGCCAGCTTACGGGCCAGCCCGACGGCGTGCTGAACAGCGACGACCGCACCATTATCGGCAATCCGCACCCGAAATTCACCTGGGGCATGAACAACGATTTCAGCTGGAAAGGGTTTGACCTGAATGTTTTCTTCCAGGCTTCGAAAGGGAACGACCTGCTCAGCTATACCCTGATGGAACTCAACCTGCTGTCGGCGATCAACAATGCGACTACCGAGGCATTGAACCGCTGGACGCCGACGCATACGAACACCGACGTTCCCAAAGCGGCCGTGGGTCGGACGCGCAGGGTATCGACCCGGTGGATCAAGGACGGCAGTTTTGTAAGGATGAAAAACCTTGCGGTTGGCTATAATTTTCCCAAGCCCGTGCTCGAAAAGCTCCATATCAGCAAGCTGCGCATTTACGCCAGCGCCCAGAATATCCTGACTTTCACCCAATACAAAGGCTACGACCCCGAAGTGAACTATTCTTCGGACGGCAATACGGACAGCAACCGTAACCTCGGCCTCGACTACGGCAGCTACCCGAACGCGAAATCGTACACCATCGGCCTCAATCTGGGTTTTTAAGCATTAAACGGACATCAAAATGAAGCATTTATTCAATAGATCAATTTTCCTGACCGCAGCGCTTTCATTGCTGCTCGGTTGCGCGGACCTGGACGAAAAGCCTGTGGGCCTGCTCGCACCGGAGTCGCTGTTCAGGACTTCCAAGGATGTGGAAACGGCCATTATGGGTGCATACGGCTGGATGGCCACAGAACGGCTTTATGGCAGGCAGTTTGTATCGGCGCTTATGCTCCGAAGCGATATGGAGGACATCGGCGACCGCGGTACGCCCGCCGAACGCCAGCAGGTGAACGACTTCAATATGGATGATAACAATAATATGGTGAACCAGTTCTGGCCGGTGTGGTACCAGGTGATCAGTGCGACGAATGCAGCCATTTTCGGTGCACAACAGCTGAATCTGCCTGAGAATACCGGTAATCCGCTGATGGCGGAGGCCCGCTTCATACGTGCATTCGCTTATTTCCACCTCGTGCAGGTGTTCGGCGACATTCCCTACATCGATTATTTTATCAGCAACCCGGAGTCCGTTAAATCCATTTCCAAAACGCCTGCGGCGGCGGTGTATGCCAGCATTATCGCCGATCTGGAATTTGCCAAACAATGGCTGCCCGACAAGCAGCCGGCGGAAGTTCGCAGCCGCGCCACGAAGGGAACGGCCGCTTCCTACCTGGCCTCGGTGCACCTCACGATGGGGCAATACCAGAAGGCTTATACCGAGGCGAAATGGGTGATCGATAACAAAGATAAGTTCGGTTATGCGCTCGAAGCTGACTTTCAGACCCTGTTCAAAGCGCCGCAGGCGCCGAATATGAAGGAGCATATTTTCGACATCGATTTCCTCGGTTTGAAATCGGGTGATGGCGGAGCCAACGACGACATCATGGCTCCCATGACGGGCGTACGTGGGGGCGACGCGCCGCGCAGCGGGTGGAGCGTAATCGTGCCGTCGCTGAAAGTGTACAGTACCTGGGATAACCGCGATTACCGCAAGGAGGTTAGCTTTGAAGATTCGCTGCTGATCGGCGGGAAGCTCGTCCCTTATACTGAATTTACGAACACCAAACGCCCGCATATCGCGAAATATGCCCGTTTTGCAGGTAATTCCAATTCCGAAGGCCGTTATTCCGACCATAACTATGCCGCGATGCGTTACGCCGAGATCCTGCTGATCGCCGCCGAGGCGTCGGTGGAGGTGAACGGGCCG
>CAMLNK010000883.1 GCA_946481035.1 uncultured Dyadobacter sp.
AAGCAAACCGGCCTGGCAACGGCTGATCGTAATGCTCGGCGGTATTATCGTGAACGTGGTCGTGGGTATCATCATCTTCATAGCTATCGCTTATCACGAAGGCAGGCAGTTTCTTTCGATCGACGAAGTCAATAAATATGGTATCGTTGCCGGTGAGCTTGCGCAGGAAATCGGTTTGAAAACGGGCGACAAAATTGTACGCGTGAATGGTAAGTCTTTCACGGATTTCAGTGATGTGATCGGTCCGGAGGTTTTCCTGGGAAGCAACAGTTCTTACACCGTGAACCGCAACGGTCAGGAAGTACAGATCGAAATTCCCAACAATTTCATCGAAAAACTATCCGACCCCGACGAGAAACGCAATTTCATCCGTGCGATGGAGCCGTTCAAAATTGCTGAACTGATTCCGGGTATGCCTGCTGAAAAAGCGGGTGTGGAAGTAGGCGACCAGATTATTTCGATCAACGGCACTCCTATCCGCTTCTTCCACGAATTGCAGGCGGAGCTCGAAAAACTGAAAGGAAAAGAAGCCACCCTGGTGGTACAGCGCGGTGGCACGCAAAAATCATTGAAAGCAGCCATAACCGAGGACGGAACGCTCGGATTCTATCCCGAAAGCCTTCTCAACTCCACCGTAGTTCAGTATACTTTTGGCGAGGCCGTAACTGTTGGCACGGAAAATGCCTTCGGCGTGGTGTATAACAATATCAAAGGTTTCGGTAAAATATTCCGCGGGGAGGTTTCTGCTTCCAAAGCGTTGAGCGGACCGATCGGCATTGCACGTATGTTTGGTGGCGTTTGGGATTGGGGCCGTTTCTGGCAACTGACCGGCTTGCTATCAATGGTGCTCGCATTCATGAATGCATTGCCTATTCCTGCATTGGACGGCGGCCACGCGGTGATCCTCTCATACGAAATCATCTCAGGCCGCAAGCCTTCCGACAAATTCCTTGAAAACGCGCAGAAAGTAGGTATGGTACTGCTTTTAGGCCTGATGGCATTCGCCATTTTCAACGACGTATGGAAAGCTGTTTTTTAAAGAGAGGGAGGACGGAGGAAGGGGAGGAAAGGAATGTATTAGTCAGGAGGTCAGGAAGGTCATTTCGCTTTCCTGACTTTCTGACTTTTTCCTCTTCCCTTTCCTCCTTCCTCCTTTTTCTCCCCTTCCTCCTTTCTTTCAAACCGACCCATGAATACCACGTTTCGGTGACGCAAATGCAGTACAATGCAGCCTCCCGCTCGTTTGAGGTTAGTATCCGGATATTCACCGACGACCTTGAAAAAGCATTGTCTCAAAGCCATTCCAAACAACGTTTTGTGATTAAGGACAATGATCAAAATGATCGGTTCGTTGAAGAATACATTCGTAAATCATTTGTCTTGACAGATAGTCAGAAAAAAAATACCCCTATCAAATATCTCGGGAAAGAACAGGAAGCGGATGCAACGTGGGTGTATCTCGAAATCCCTTTTCAGGGTACTTTGAATGGCTGCAAGCTTTTGAACGTTACGCTCATGGAAGTTTTTGACGATCAGGTCAATATGACGAACGTTAAATTCCAGTCCGAAAAAAAGACGTTTTTATTTAAAAAAGGACAGACTTCTCACCTGCTGTAACTAGTTTGTGACCGCTCGTAAAAATGCATGACATAATGTGTAGTGGCACGGCTATTTTGTTTTATAATGCCTTTCTTTTGAAAGTCATTATTTATATATTGGGAAAAGATTATCTGTCAATTTGACAGAATGCCTATGAAATTTGAACCTTCTGATCTATATAGCCGGCTGCTGATGTCCGACTCGGACATGGATAGCCTTGAAATCGTACCTCTTGGCGGCCCGGATGGCTCTGACGAGCCTTTTGAACTTCCCAATGAACTAGCGATACTTCCGATCAGGCAAACCGTGCTCTTCCCGGGGATGGTAATTCCCGTGACAGTGGTGCGCCAGAAAGCGATCAGGCTTGTTAAAAAGATATACCGTAACTCCGATATCAATCAGCGTATTCTGGGTGCCGTCACCCAGGCGATCCCAAACAAGGAAGACCCTACGGCTGAGGACCTTTACAATATCGGTACCGTCGCACAAATCCTGAAAATGATCACCCTGCCGGATGGTAATGTAACCATCATCGTGCAGGGACGCCAGCGTTTCGAGATCAAAGCCATTGTAAATGAAGAACCTTACCTGACCGCCGAAGTGCGGCCGATCGAGGATTCGTTTGTAGGGCCTACTAAAAAAGAGGCAAAAGCATTGCTGCAATCGCTTCGCGACGGTGCGCACAAGATCATGCGCCTCAACCCGGAAATCCCGCAGGAAGCACGCATTGCACTGGATAATATCGAAAGCCCGATCTTTTTGATCCATTTTCTGTCGTCGAATATCAATGTAGAGATCGCCGACAAGCAGAAATTGCTCGAAGAGCGTAACGGACACAAGCAGGCTACGCTTTTGCTGCAATACATGATGCGCGAAATCGAAATGCTGGAACTGAAACGGGAGATCCAGACAAAAGCCAGCTCGGACATCGACCAGCAGCAGCGCGACTATTTCCTTCGGCAGCAAATCAAGGTTTTGCATGATGAGCTGGGAATGGATAGCCCCGAGCGCGACCTCGACGAAATCCGCCTGAAAGCGAGCCAGAAAAAGTGGGCTGAGCCGGTAAAGGCGCATTTTGACAAGGAGCTCACCAAATTGCAGCGCATTAACCCGATGGCCCCCGAATACCCGGTAACGATGAATTACCTGGAAACGCTGGTGGATTTGCCATGGGGACAATATACCAAAGATAATTTCGACCTGGTAAGGGCACAAAAAGTGCTCGACGCCGACCATTTCGGTCTCGAAAAAGTAAAAGAGCGCATTATCGAATACCTGGCGGTGCTGAAACTGAAAGGTAACCTGAAAGCGCCGATCCTTTGCCTTTACGGTCCTCCGGGGGTAGGTAAAACCTCGCTCGGTAAATCCATAGCCAAGGCATTGAACCGGGAATACATCCGCATGGCGCTTGGCGGCGTGCATGATGAAGCCGAAATCCGCGGCCACCGCAAGACCTATATCGGTGC
>CAMLNK010000884.1 GCA_946481035.1 uncultured Dyadobacter sp.
ACCTCCCCAGGAACGCCCATGCGCCACTCCCTGCTGACCTTGTCCGTAGCTTACCACGCTGACCAGCAGCATGAAAACGGCTATCAAATGAGCCCCGATCCATTTATTTACTTTCATATTTTCCTTGTATGCTGATTTGGATTATTGCGGGTTTTATTGAATTAAACTCCTAAAAATGAAACAGATTCGATTTATAAATGCTAAAATACGGCTAACGCTTAATTTTTTCTAATTCCTGTGCATTGACTTTAACCGGGAATTTCTCCTGCAACCTGGCCAGCCACTGCTTTTCGAGCTCTTTCTGGTAATCATTGATCACCGTTCCGCGTGCTTCCGGGAATGTTTTGGGGCGGGGCGGATCGATCTTCGCCACATTGGCCCACAAAAAGCCACCGTTGCTACTCACCGTCTGCTCGCCGGCCTGCCATTTAAAGCCGGAGAACAAGGGATCGGTTTTCGGGAAATAGCCTTCCCGGATGGTAACTGCGCCGGGCGCATCCGCATTGTAAACCTTTTCCACGTCGCTTTTCGACTGGCTGTAAAACTGGAATGCTACCCTGCGGTTGCGCTCCGGCTCGGCCGATTGCCGGAAAGAACCGTAGTCTTTTTCTATGATACGCAGAATTGGGATGTTTCGTGCATTTAAATATTTCACAACATTGCGGGCGCGGGTCGAAGAAAGCGCTTCCGGCTCGTCGGCAGCGCGGTAACCAGCTATTTCAACCACATAATCCGCGTTCTTTTCCATGATAATATAAAGGTCATTCAGTGCTTCCAGCTGCTGATTGCCTATTTCCGAGGAATTTACGGGGAAGAGCAACTCCTTCGATTTCCTTTCCAGTTTGTAGGGGCTGGTAGCCAAAGTTTTTTTTACGCTGCTCAAAGTTTGCGTATCTTTTGCCGTTACGATCGTCGCAAATGCACGTTCCGGATAATTGTAGCGCTGCTTGTTTCGCTCATAAAAACCGCGTTGCCCGGTAGAATCCGAAAGCGAGCGCTGCCAAACCTGCTCTTCCATGATTTGCGAAAGGAGTACGCCTTCGCGGATTTCGTTCATCAGGCTGTGGAATTCGGGATTCGTCTCTTCCAAATGCTCCTTCTCATATTCAACGAGCGCTTCGGTGAGGTAGTCGTTGTAGTAACGCCGGAAAACGACTGCGGGTGAGGCGTCTTTCGGCCGGGGCGTTTGCTTACGTTTGACGTAGTTCAGGAACGACAATGCGTCATAAGGCCGCTGCTCGATGCGGAACAGGGTAACTGCCGACCAATCGGCTGAAACTGCACGCTGGTAATCCCATTTGCCGGTCCGTAATGTGCTATCGGCCAATGCTGCTACCTGCTGCCACTGATCGGCAGCTTCCTGTACGGCGTATTTCTCACGCAATCGCTTTGCATTAGCCTGTTCGATCACCTTGCCGCGCGAATCGGTAACCACTTTTTTGCGGAGCGATGGCGCCATATTCGCCAGCGTTTCGATCGGGCGCTTCTCGACCAGACGGACAATATGCCATCCGTACATCGTCAGCACAGGTTTGGAATAGGATTGTTCACGGGTCAATGCAAATGCAGCTTCTTCGATCTCGGGTACCATCTGGCCCGTTCCGAACATGGGAAGCAACCCGCCATTTTTCCTGGATTCGCGGTCGTCGGAATATTTTTCGACGACGAGGTTCCATTCTGCACCATTTTGCAATTGCGTATAGGCTTCTTCGATCCGTGCCCTGGCCGACTCCTTTTGCGCCGTAGTGCCGGTTGTATCCACTTTCACCATAATATGCGCCACCCGCACCATGCCGCGGTTGCTCCGGCGGTCGTTGACTTTAATGAGGTGGTAGCCGCCTTTCGTGCGTACGGGCTGCGATACCTTGCCTACCGGTAATGTGTAAGCTGCTGTTTCGATCGGGTAGAGTGTCTGGAACGCCGTGAAATAGCCCAGATCTCCCTTTGTGGTTTTTGCGGCCGGATCTTTGGAGAAACGTGCCGCCATATCGGCAAAGTCAGTGCCTTCTTCAAGGCGTCCGCGGAGGGCAATAGCCGCGCGGTAGGCTTCGAGCGTATCCGCGGGGGAGGCGTCTTCCGAAACACCCACCAGGATATGCGACGCCCTTACCTCCTGTTTCAGGCGGTTATAGGCTTCGTTGGTTAGTTTTTCGACCAGCTCCTTATCTACCAAATGGTTTTTGGCCAGCTGATCACGGTAGGAAGCAATTTCCTCCCGGTAGTCGAGGGTAGTATCTTTTCCTTCGGATTTGGCTTGAAGTACTTTGATTTTCAGGTCGGTATAAAGCGGAAGGTATTCTTCCGGGGTCAATGCTTTTGCCGAGTCGGATGCGAACTTGTTTTTATTGTAAGAATCCTGGTAATCATCGATGGAGAATTGCTCTTTTCCGATTTCGAGCAGCGGCTGGGTCTCGGCTACCGTTTGCTTCGGTGGTGCCGTGGTTTTACATGCGCTGACAAGTGAAATCGTAATGAGACCAATATGGAACTGGATTTTGGACATATTCAGAATTTGTATTAGGCTTTCGCAGTTGCTCAATAAAAAACCACGATAGCGCTCAAATATTGTAAAGCCAGCAAAGTTAGCCGCTTTCTGGTCAGGACAAAAAAATGCATGCGGGTATGTGGTTTGCTTAGTCCACATTTCCCCATCCCAGCGCGCACAGTTATGGCAAAATTTGCCCATAAAAGCAGGCCCGAATTTGTGACCGATATTTTGAAAAAAGTTTATCAAATGGTTTTTGTGACTTAAAAAGGAATTAGTATTTAAATACCATTAAAACAGCTATTTGACCTGAAATCGGGTATAATTTTTTAAGAACTTATTCTACAACGCTTTAACTTTTACAGCAAATGGAGGAGAGCAAAGGAAACGAGTTCATTCACATGATCAGAGCGTTATGGAATGAGCAGAAGAAACGGGAGGTTCTGTATCTGGAAGCATTGAAAAAGGACGGTATGGGGCCGTTCAGGCGGGTGCTGAGCCAGGGACATGTGAGTGCCGTTCTTTTCCAGAAAGAGATCCGTGCTGTATACGATTATTTCAAATGTTTTCTCAACGATA
>CAMLNK010000885.1 GCA_946481035.1 uncultured Dyadobacter sp.
AAAGCCAGTCCCGTTTGCAAATGTGGCGCTACTTGCCGCGAAAGACTCTGCATTGATCGGTGGCGGTACGGCCGATGAAAACGGGCTTTTCACTGTTCCGGCCGAGCCGGGCAGCTATCTTGTCAAAATCACTTTCCTGGCGATGGATGAGAAGATCATCCCCAATGTTCGTGTGGCCGCCCAGCCTGTGGCATTGGGTACGATTACGCTCACTTCGAACTCCCGCCTGCTCGACGAACTGGTGGTACAGGGCGAAAAGAGCCAGATGGACCTGCAACTGGACAAACGGGTTTTTAATGTAGGTAAAGACCTGGCCAACATCGGCGGTAATGCCTCCGATATCCTCAACAATATGCCGTCGGTAACGGTGGATGTGGAAGGCAATGTGGCCCTTCGCGGAAGCGGAAACGTACGCATTCTGATCGATGGCAAACAATCGGGTATGGTGGGGCTCAACCCCGCCGAGGCATTACGCCAGATCCCGGCCGACCTGATTGAGAGCGTGGAGATTATCACCAACCCGTCGTCGCGCTACGATGCCGAGGGTGAAGTAGGGATTTTGAATATTGTGATGAAGAAAAATATCCGCTACGGTCTGAATGGCACATTTACGGGCACGGCTGGTTATCCTTCCAATTTCGGGGCATCTTTTAACGTCAACTACCGCAAGAAAAAGGTAAATCTGATCGCCAATTACGGTTGGATGTACCGCGACGGCCCGGGCCGCGGGCATTCGAGGCAGGAATATAACAGCGCGGATACCAGTTTTGTGTATGAACAAACCAACCGCCGCAACCGCTCGGGCTACTCCAACAACGTTCGCGTGGGTCTGGATTACTTTTTGAATAGCTACAATACCATCACCACTACCCTCTCCGTCCGCAAATCACACAACGACAACAGGTCGCGCCTCGAATACCGGGATTTTGACATGAACAATATCCTCACGCGTACAGTCACGCGCAGCGAGGATGAGACCGAGCCGAGAACCAATATCGAGGCCGCATTGAATTACCGTAAAACCTTCGAAAGAAAAGGACAGAGCCTGACATTCGATGCCAAGTACATTCTCAGCGACGAAACGGAAGCCTCGCAATACCATGAGGTTGCAGACAACAATTCAGTCGATATCCGCCAGCGATCGTACAATACGGAAGATGAAAAGAATTTTCTTGCCCAACTGGATTACATTCACCCGCTCGGTAAAGAGGGCAAGCTCGAAGCCGGTTTGAAAACGTCCGTCAGGCTGCTGGACAATGATTTTTCCGTACACCAGGCGCTGGAACCCAATTATTGGGTCATTCTGCCCGACTACGATAACCGGCTGGCTTACGACGAGAAAATCCACGCGGCATACCTCATGGCCAGCAACCAGTTCGGGAAGGTTTTCGTGCAGGCCGGTTTGCGCGGAGAATACACCGACATTCTTACCGAGCTGAAAAAGACTGCCAAAACCAATCACCGGCAATATTTCAACCTGTTCCCCAGCATTCATTTATCGTACAAGCTCGAAGACTCCCAGACTTTGCAGCTCAGTTACAGCTACCGGCTGAGCCGTCCCAATTTCAGGGATTTGCTTCCTTTCTCCAATTTCAGCGATTCGCGCGTTTTCCGTGCGGGTAACCCGCTGCTAAACCCCGAGTTCACGCATTCATTCGAGGCAGGGCATTTGCTGAATATGAATAAGGGCACGCTGCTTTCGAGCATTTACTACCGCCGCAGGCTGGGGGTGGTGGAAAACATTACGTCCGTCGATTCAACCGGCTTCACCACCATTACCCCTATTAACCTGTCAACGGGTGATTCCTATGGTTTTGAATTCAATCTCACCTATGATCCGGCCCCATGGTGGAAACTGACTGCCAACGCCAACATTTTCCGGGCGATGAACGAGGGTTACTACAATGACAAACTCTACCAAAGCGACACTTATTCCTGGACCAGCCGGTTCTCCTCCCGCGTTACATTATTCGGCTCGGTGGATTTCCAGTCGTCGTTCAACTACCGCGCGCCACGGCGCACCACGCAGGGCAAGGACCTATCGATCTATTTTATCGACCTTGGTTTGTCCAAAGACGTCCTCAAAGGCCGCGGCACGATTACTGCCAGCGTCCGCGATTTACTCAATTCCCAGAAGCGCCGGAGCATTACCGAGAATGCGGGCTATTATTCCTATTCGGTATTCCAATGGCGGCCCAGGCAGTTTTTGGTTACGCTCTCCTATCGTCTGAACCGCTCGAAAGAGAAGCAGAATATGGATAAGCAGGGTGATATGAACGACGAAGAGTAAATCGGCGCGAATGCACTACCTTTGTACCCGAACCTCGTTATTTGAATAATGCTTTTTATCGGAAAATACAATTACCTGACCATCGAGCGGGTTACCAGCGTAGGGATGTTCCTGAGCGATGTCGAAGGTGAAGAAGTGCTGCTTCCCAACCAATATATTACGGACGACATGCAAGTCGGCGATCAGATCAAGGTATTTGTGTACCTCGATTCGGAAGACCGGCCCGTAGCGACTACTCAGACGCCCAAAATCATCCGCAACGAATTCGCGTTCCTGGAAGTGAAGGATGTTTCCGAATACGGCGCATTTCTCGATTGGGGCCTTATCAAGGACCTTTTCGTACCATTCCGCGAGCAGCCAAAACCGATGGAAATTGGTGAATGGCACGTCGTATTCCTCTACCTCGACCAGAAGACACAACGTCTGCTAGCCTCCGCCAAAATCGACAAATTCCTCGAAACCGACCGCCTGACCGTTTCGGAAGGTGAGGAAGTGGATGTATTAGTTTGGCAAAAAACCGACCTGGGTTATAATGTGGTAGTGAACCAATACCACAAAGGCCTCATTTACGCTAATGAAGTCTTCCAACCGCTCGAAATCGGCGATTCACTGAAAGGTTACGTCAAAAAGATCCGCGAAGAAAACAAGCTGGACATCAGCCTGCAAAAGACGGGTTACGAGGTCGTAGAACCGGTAGCGAAGCAAATCCTCGAAGAAGTCAAGAAAGGCAAAGGCTTTCTGAACCTGTCCGACAGTTCATCGCCT
>CAMLNK010000886.1 GCA_946481035.1 uncultured Dyadobacter sp.
GCACACTTTCGCTTACAAGCTGCTCGGATAAAACCAAAGACTCCGCCAAAGAGACCGTGGAGGAAGCTAAAAACGATATGGACGAGAATGTGGCCGAAGCCAAAGCCGATATCAAGGAAGCAGGGGATGATTTTGAGGCCAAAGTGAAGCAGGACAGAGACGAATTGAAAAAGGATATCGACGACGCCATTGGCAAGCTCGACCGGAAAATCGAGGAAGCCGATGCTAAAATCGACAAGACGGCCGACAAGGAAAAAGCCAAATGGCGCGAGCGCAAAAGGGAGCTGAACGCTGAAAAAGAAGAGTTGCAGGCTTCCTGGAAACGCGCTCAGAACGAGACCGCTGATAAGTGGGACGAGTTTAAGGCAAATACCAAAGAAAAGATCGCCAAAGTAAAGGCTGATTTGAACGACTAATAAATTGATGAGGGTTACCAAGTAATGAAAAATGCTCCGGTTTTCGGAGCATTTTTTTGTTATCTGACAGGCAAATGGATTTCAGTCATCATGCATCGGGCCGAGCCGCCGCCGTTACCTTCGATCACCGAAAGGTCGGTATGCAGCAGCAGCGCGTAATCGTCGAGCCGGTCCTTTTGCCGCGGGGTAAGCGAGTCGTAGGCCTGGGTGGACATCACAAGGAACTTATCGCCTTTCCCATTCCGTACCATCAGCATATTGCCCGCAAAATGCCGCATTTGTTCGAGCGATATTTCGATCACATCCTTATGGGTTTCTTCCAGCACCGACCTTACCATCAACCGCTCGTCGGGATCTTTGATCGCTTCCAGGCACACTACCGCGAAAATATCGCCCACGCACATCAGCACATTGGTATGGTAAATGGGTTTGTTGTGCTCATCGGAGGCTGAGAATGTGATGATTTCATACCCTAATGCGGCGGCGAATGCGTCGAGCACTTCCTTATGCGTACGCGGGGACAGGCAGGCGTAGGCGATCTTGTAACGGCGGTCGAAAACCATGCTGCCGGTGCCTTCCAGGTATTTGCCTTCCGCTTCGAAATGGGTTAAATCAATCACTTCCTCTACATTGAAATCGCCGGCCAGCGATTCGATAATGTCGGCCCGGCGTTCCAGCCGGCGGTTTTCGGCCATCATTGGGTACAGTACCACTTTGCCGCTTTGGTGAAACGAGACCCAGTTGTTCGAAAAAACAGCGTCGGGACGGTCTACCTCGTCGGTATCATTGAAAATATGCAGTTCCAGACCGGCCTTTTGGAGCTGGTCGATCATCAGGTCGAATTCTTCGCGGGCTGTCTGCTGGGCTGTGCCTTTGGTTTGCTGCGCGAACGACTCCTGCTGAAACTCGTTGCTTGCAGCGGTTTCCTCATTGAAACCAAACCGCACCGGCCTGATCATCATGATCCGGCATGTGGACTGCGGCTGGATTTGAGCGGATGAAGTGATGACGCGCATAGGAGTTTGAGGTAATGTTGGGTAAACAGGTTTTTGGGAAAAAAGGATGATTGTCCTTAATGCAATTTACGATTCCGGCGGCTGGATTACAAGTCTAAATTCAGCAATGCCTACCCGCGCAGCAGCGGCATGCTCATACAGTGCGAGCCGCCCCGCGCGCGGGAAAGCTCCGCGGACGGCAGCGTGATGAATGTGTCGGTAAGATCTTCGGGTGCCAGCTCGTTATGCTCGAATTTTTCGAGCAGCCTTTTAGCGGTTATTACCTTAAAACCTTCCTTTTTGAATGCTTCCAGCGTCTTGTCGTTGCGGTCGTAGCCGATCACCACGCCGTCGCGCAATGCGAGCAGGTTACACGAGTCGGTCCATTGCTCGCGCTCGCCGTAGGGAAATTCGTTTCCCCCTGAATACACAAAACGCACCCGGCCGGTGACACCCAGATCATCACGACTGATTTCGGTCAGCAGATCTTCCAGGTTTTCGATTTCGCGCGGCTGCTGCTGGTTGCCTTTCACAAATTGTAAAATCCTGAACTCCTTGTTGACATCCACCGGCGCAAAAAAATGCAGCACATCCTTCTTGCGCGCCTCATCGCCTATGCGTGCGAGCGAGCTCAGTAGCACCCAGGTATCCTTTTTGACTTGCGTAAAAATGGTGTCGATGTGCATATAGTCCCTTTTTTTAGGGATTTTGATGATGGTAATCTTTTCAACCACATTTTTATCAAACAAAATCTTCATCACCTGCTGGGCGGCGTAAATCGACGTCCGTTCGCTGCAACCGATCAAAAGATGCCCCGGCGCGACCATCATCACATCGCCGCCTTCGAGCGTACAGCGGTGGTAGTCGCTTGCCTTTTCGTCGTCGGGCAAAAGGAAATGCCGCTCGTTTTCGGGTATTTCAATGATATTTTGCTTTAAATGCGCAAACATCGGGTGGTAAAAGAAAACGAACTGGGCCAGTATGGATTCTCTGGTCCTGGCCGCTTTGGCCGGCTTATTAAGCAAAATATGGTCGTTGATCACAATGCCGATATCGCGCGTGAAAATAAGGTTGGGCAGCGGGGCGAACAGCATTCTTTTATCCGAACAATATCCTGAAATAAATATCCGGGCCAGCTCATGCGCGTCGAAGCGGTGCAGTTCTTCCTGGATCTGATAGGAGCAGCGTTCGATACCGCAGATGGCGGCGGTGAGCTTAATGCGCGTGTTTTGGTCTTCCAGAATGTCTCCCAGCAGCCGCTGAATGTCCACCACATGGTCGGAAGCAAAGTATTTATCAGTGCCGGGGATAAAGAAAGAGCGGGTCGGGTCGTCGTTGATCTCTGAGAGCTTTCCTTTGATTTTTTCGGGGTCCAGAAAGTACAGGAGCAGTTTTACATAATAATCATACTCCTTTCTGCGCATGGTGTCAAGGTGGACGATGTCCTCGAAAAGCCAGTCCTGGGCTTTGCTTGGCACTACTTTGCCCAGGCCGCGGTCGGGACTGTGGATCAGCAACCTTTTAAGGGTGCCGGTTTCGGAGGATACACCGACGGGAAACCCGGATATCGGATCAATAGCCATAAATGAAGTGTTTGGAACGCTGGGGGCACAAAGTAAATGTTTCTTGGGGAATTAAAAACCG
>CAMLNK010000887.1 GCA_946481035.1 uncultured Dyadobacter sp.
CCTGACGGCATTTGTCTCCCCAAAAATCCACCTGACAACCTCTGACTACACCTGACTATTAACAACCCCTAACAACACCTGACCACACCTGACTACACCTGACTACACCTGACAACACCTGACAACACCTGACCACACCTGACAACCCCTGACTACGAATGACCACACTTGACACAACACCATAACTTGGTGGATATTAACCACTTCATTACCTATTTTAGCAGATCAGGCGCAAGATCGGGCAAGTATATAGGAAACGATATACTTTGCAATATCAATCCTGAATCCCAAGCTAACCGGTCATGAAACGCCCTTACCTCCCGACATTTGCCCTCATTGGAATACTTCTATTCCTTGCTCACGCGCACAGCTTCGCGCAAACCAAAGAGTTGTACATTCCCGCCAAAGCCATGCGGGTGCCCGACGGCAACGATTACAACAACGAAGAAAGCGAGTTCAGCTACCGGCGCATGGTGCAATCGGACAATATCGCCATCTTTTGGCATAAAGAGTTCGGCAAAGACCCGATGGCCAACCCCGACTCTACCCGGCGTTTCGATGTGCAGAATGCACTGCGGGAATGCGAGCGGTTCTATAATTATTATGTCAATGATCTGAAAATTGTTCAAAAAGGAAAGTCGCTCACCGACCAATACAAGATGATCCTGTACGTGATCGGCGGGACGGAACAAACGGCTTTCGGCGGAGGCGTCGAGAACAAGATCGGTATCCTCTGGACGCCCGCGGTACGGATGTCAAAAGCACCTTATGGTGCCCTCGCGCATGAGCTCGGGCACGCATTCCAGTACATGTCGCGCTCGGATGCGAAAGCGGGCCCGCGTGGGCCGGTGATGGAAATGTCGGCGCAGTACATGCTCTGGCAGGTCTATCCCGAATGGATGACTTTCGAGAACTACCATTACGTCAGCTACCTCAAAAAGACGCATTTCGCATTCCTCCATCCCCAGAATATGTACCACTCGCCGTACGTGCTCGAATACTGGTCGGAGAAGCATGGCAAGGAGTTCTTCGGCACATTATGCCGCTCCACGCAGGAAGGCGAGGACCCGGTAGCGACCTACAAAAGGCTTAATAACCTCAGCCAGGAGGCATTCAACGACGAAATGTTTGAAGCAGCGAGCAAGTTTATGACCTGGGATCTGAAAAGGGTCGAAAAAGTAGCGTCGCCTTACGCCGACAAGCATGCTACCAAACTCACCGCAACCGAAAACGGCTGGTACCAGGTTGATTCCCTGAATGCTCCGCAAAATTATGGCTACAACGGCATTCCGCTCACCGTCCCAAAGGCATCGGGCAATACAGTAACCGTCGATTTCGAAGGCATTGCAGGTATCAAAGGTTATAGTGATGTAAAAACCGACAAAGCAGGCTGGCGCTATGGTTTTGTGGCACATACCAAAGACGGTAAGCGCGTTTATGGCAAAATCGCGCGCGAGGCGAAGGGCAAGGCGGCATTCAAACTCCCCAAAGACACGCAGCATCTGTGGCTTGTTGTCAGTGGTGCGCCTACCGAGCATTGGCCGGTCGCTTTCGGGAGGCAGGCTGCTCAGCAGAAGGAAGAGCAATGGCCGTACCGCATTAAACTAACGGGGACTGGCCCTCTTGCCCCCTAGTTTTCCCCGGCGAAACCCCGAATTTCTTGCGGAAAGCATTTCCGAAATGCTGCACCGAAGAATACCCCAGCGCGTCGGCCACGTTTTTGATCGGGACGCCTTCGTGCAGCTGCTGTTTGGCCTTATGCAGCTTAATGTCACTCAGATAGCCGAAAACGGTGGTTTGGTAAAGCTCTTTGAACCCGTTTTTCAGTTTAAATTCATTGATCCCCACCTGCCTGGCCAGCTCCTGCAACGACAGCGGCTGATCGGTGTTGGCTACCAGCAGGTTCTTGGCATGGTGGATGCAATCGATGTCGTATTTCGATTTCAGAACAGACTGTGCCCCGCCTCTCCCGAAAGCCTGGCTCGCCCTGGCCTGCAATGTGAGCAGTTCGAGGCATTTCGCATTCAGGAATAGCGCTTTCAGGCCTCCTTTGAAATTACAATGGATAATATCGGAGACGCATTGCCGGATTTCGTGCGTCATGGCCATATTGTTTTCGGCCAGCGTCGCGAAGCGCCCGGCAGCCACGTGCTCGCAAAAGCGGTCGATCATTTCCCCGTTTCCGGCCAGGGCTTTGATGAAATAGTCTTTGGCAAAATGTAATTCCAGGAATTTATACCCGCCCTTTTCATTGAACTGCCCCGTACCGTCAAACTCCGGCTCGTAAATGATATTGTGCTCCTGCGAACTGAACCGGTAGGACCTCCCGCTGATGAAGTTTTCGAGCAGCCCGCCGCCCGAAATGCTGAAATGCAGCTCCACGAAATCGGGGGCATCCGTCGTGCGGAAACGCAGGCGGTGTTTTCTCAATGCAATATCTCCATACACAATGTAAATATCGGGCAGGTTGATCTCCACGATCTCGGCGTCGCCGAAGTGAAAGCTGTGCCGCTGCCGGTGCTCCGTTGCTAGTGCCGGTGCTATGGTTGCCTGCTCTAAATAGTATGCGGCATCGAGCGCCCGCAGCTCGACCCATGGGCCTTCATTGTGACAAATACTCATTCCCATAATAATCCCTTTCGTGTTAAAAGCTATCCGGATTATGTAAAAGCGCTTCCGCCGAATGGCCGCACCTTTGATCAAAACTACAACGGTTTAAGGCACTTTATCAACAAGCTTACCTTTAATTTCAGTTCTATGAGCCATGAAAATCAGTCCAAAAGCGGTATCAGCCGGCTTTTGGAAATTGCAGGAACGAAGCGGAACCTGCTGATCGTCGCCGGTATCCTGGCGGTGGCGCACGCATTGCTTTCGATCGTTCCTTATGTGCTGGTGTACTACATTATCGATGCACTGCTGTCGACGCCGATGGAAGTCGCGCTGGTAAGGCTTTACATTTACCGCTCGGTATTTGCGGCAGTGGCCGCCTATGCGCTGCTCTACGCCTCGGGCATGGTTTCGCACGTGGCCGCATTCAATATTTTGTATGAGCT
>CAMLNK010000888.1 GCA_946481035.1 uncultured Dyadobacter sp.
TAAATAAAACCGGTTAATTAAGATAGTATCTTTTTAAAAAAATATAATAAAGCTGTACAAAGCAGTACCCGACGAGCAGTCCAACCAGCGCTCCGACCAGGATATCAAGCGGGTAATGCACCCCTACATATACGCGGCTATATGCGTAAACAACCGCCCAGAGGAACAAAAATACCATCTTGGGCAACCTGCTGCGCAGCAAACTGAACCACGTGATCGCCAATGCGAAACTCGTGGATGCATGCGAGGAAGCGAAGCCGTACATACCGCCGCAATCCGTTACATGGTGCATCACGGTGGTGATCGTGGGGTCGTGGCAAGGCCGCAGCCTCAGGAAATAGGGTTTCATGAACCCCGAGGTGATCTTATCCGCTACTACGACGGCCAGTACCACGGCAATTACAATGACCCCGCCTTTTTTCCAGCCTTCTGTCCGGATCGTCAATGCGATCAGCAGAATATACAGCGGAATCCAGGTGAATTTATAGGTAATCCAGTACATCACCGTGTCGAGCCAGGGCGTATGCAGGCCGTTGAGCCAGATAAACAGCTCCTGATCCGCACGGACTAAGCTATGTACAGCATCCGTCATGAACTGAAACCGAGCACTTTTCTCACCTTACCAATCGTGTCCTGCGCGATTTCGCGTGCTTTGGCTTCACCTTCTACCAGGATGCCTTCCAACTCTTCGGTGTTTTCCATATAATAGTTGAAAATGCGGCGCGGCTCAGCGAAGACTTCCATAAAGCATTCAAAAAGCGCTTGCTTGGCGTGGCCGTAACCATAGCCGCCGTTCAGGTAATTCTGGCGCATTGTTTCCACGTCGGCCTGATTCGCTACCAGGCTGTAAAGCTGAAACGTGATGTCGTTATCGGGATCTTTCGGTTCTTCGAGCTGTTTCGAGTCGGAAAGGATCTTTTTCGTGATCTTTTTCAGCTCGTTTTCCGGCAGGAAGATATCGATGTAATTATGATACGACTTGCTCATTTTCTGTCCGTCGAGGCCTGGGATCGTCATAATGCGTTCGTCGATCTTGGGCTCGGGGAGCACCAGAATATCTTCCCCCGCCAGGATATTGAAACGGTTGGCAATGTCCTTGCTCATTTCCAAATGCTGCTTCTGGTCTTTGCCTACCGGGATGATGTTGGCATTATAAAGCAGAATATCAGCCGCTTGCAACACTGGATAAGTAAAAAGCCCGGCATTCACATCGGCGAGTTTTTCCGACTTGTCTTTGAACGACGTAGCATTCGCCAGCATCGGGAACGGCGTGAAGCAGTTCAGGTACCAGTTAAGCTCGGTGTGCTCCTGCACCCGCGACTGGCGCCAGAATACATTTTTTTTGTAGTCGAATCCGAATGCGAGCCAGGTTGCCGCAATCGCGCGGACATATTCGCCGCGTTCGGCACCATTTTTCAGTGTCGTCAGCGAATGGAGGTCGGCAATGAAGAAAAAAGATTCGTTCTGTGGATTTTTAGATAGTTCGATCGCAGGTTTGATGGCTCCCAGGATGTTACCCAGGTGAGGTCGCCCGCTGCTTTGAATGCCTGTTAGGATTCTGGCCATTTATTACTATTGATACTTAGTTACGTGATGTTGGTTTACGGCGATTGGCCCAGAAATACAGCAAGAGGATATGGTCTTCTTTAATTTCATAAAACAAAGAGCATTGTTTTGTGAGAAATCCTCTGTGTATTTCCCTTCTTGATTTGGAAGCTTTGTACATCAAGGGAAACAACGATATCTGTTTCAGAACGTCCCTGGTTGTCCGAAAGAATTTACGAACCTCTTTTTCAGACCAATTCAGTTCCAAGTGTGTGATGATGTCGTCAAAAGTGTCTTCTGCTTCTTCCGACCAATGAATGGGTAAGCTCATAAATACTTGCTGTACTTGGCCATAACTTCCTCGTGAGGCTTCGTCTGACCTGCCATCGCCTGCTTCTGCGCTCGATCTATTCCATCCTTTACATGATCAGGCAGCTCATCCCAAAAGTCTGTTTCCCCCAGTCTCTTTTGTATATCCTCCCAGTCCTTTATGGAGATGTAAACACCAGTTCTTTCTCCCTTCTCATTCGACAAATACTGCACATTCATAGCTATCAACAGGTTAGCGATTCTTGATGAACTTTGCCCTTAACTACTTCCCAAAATTCGTTAAATTGAACCAGAAAACGTAGTAAATTTGAATTTTATACCTTCACCAACACGACATGGATTCTAAAACGCTGCACTTTCTCAGTCAATTAGCCGAAAACAATAACAGGGAGTGGTTTCAGGAAAACAAGAAACTTTATGAGGCCGCGAAGGCGGATATGGAAAAGCTGGTCGGTTACCTGATCACAGAGGTAGGGAAGTTCGAGGACCTCGGAAATGTACAAGTTAAGGATTGTATGCTGCGCATTTACCGGGATGTCCGGTTTTCGAAAAACAAGGATCCTTACAAGAATAACCTGGCTGCGGGTATCGGTCCCGGAGGGAAGAGCTCGGGGAAAATAGACTACTACCTGCAAGTGCAACCAGGTAACCAGACGTTCCTGGGTGGCGGCATGTGGGAGGTGACAACCGAGCAGTTGGCCCGTTACCGTCAGGAGATCGATTATAATGCGCATGAGCTGAAAGCGATCATAGAAGAAAAGGAATTTCACAGTTATTTCCCTGAGATTCACGGCGAAAGTCTGAAAACGGTTCCAAAGGGTTATTCCAAAGAGCACCCGGAAATAGAACTGCTGAAACGCAAACAGCTTTTCTTTATGCATCGCTATACCGATAAAGAGGTGGCTTCCAAAGACTTCGGTGACCAGGTTTTGAAAGGTATCCAATTGCTGAAACCCTTTACCGATTATATGAATTATGTATTGTACGAAGAAGCGGAGGAGCATTGATCCGACACGCTGATCCGGACTTGACAAGGCTGCAATACCCATTACAACCCATTTAATATGCAATTTTCACATTTGCACTGTCACACGCAGTTCTCGCTGCTCGACGGTGCTGCCGATATCAAAAAGCTGTTCAAAAAGGCCAAGGAGGACAATATGCCCGCCGTCG
>CAMLNK010000889.1 GCA_946481035.1 uncultured Dyadobacter sp.
CAACGGATACGATTGCCTGGTGCCCTCGCTGCACAATCGCCTCGAAATCCTTTGCAAAACCGCCCGTTTGAATATTTTCCAAATCGACAAACAGATGCTCTACCTGCACAGCTTTGGAGCTGGTAAGCGCCTGTTTCGGGTCATACACACCCAAAAGCGGTAATGCATTCGCGGGCCGGGCCTGTGGCTGCTTAATGGCGTATTCCTGAAAAAGCCACACAGAATCCTGTTTAATATGTTTGACGGTCTCTCTCAAATCGGATTGCAGGCCGCTCACAAGGCTGTCGCCGCCGGAAGCCAGCACCCAAACCGGTTTGTTCATGAACCGTGTGCGGATCAATTTTCTGCGAAGCGCAGTCCGTGTATCGGGATCTGCCGGGTAGGCCGTCGCCGAACGTTCGCTCTGCCCATTTACCGAAATCCCGATTGCATCCACCACATCGTCGCCCGGCCAGTATTCCTCTGTCCCCGGATAGCCCGCGGGGGACCACATGATTTGCAGCGCAGGCTTTGCAGTTTTGCAGGTTTGAGCAACATGCCTGAATGCCTCGATGTAGTCGGACGGGGATTGGTACTGCCACGAGTAACGCTGCACGGGCACTTCCATATCCGGGTCCCAACGCAGGTAAACACGTTTTGTTTCAGGCAAAACCTGGCATAACGAACGCAATGCGTCATCAAACTCACCGTCGGTAACCATATCGAGTGCCCCTTCCTGCCCGGCCACGACGGTCAGCAGCAGGTCCTTACCGGCAACCAGGTCTTTCAATGCGGCGGCGAGCGCAGCATTTGAAGTATTCGTATGCAATTGAATGGAGATGTGTTGAAGCGGCGGGTTAGTTACTCCGAGCGAATCGGCGCGGTTGATGTACCCCACCGGCTGCTCTACAAAGGCGGTGTTTAATACTTCGGTAGGATTACCGCCGGACTTCAAAAGCGGGGAAAACCGAATCCAGCAAAACACCAATGCACCCACCGATACCAGCCCTGCGAAAAGTATTAAAACGCCTTTTACCTTCATAAAAACCCAAAAAAGAATGCTGCGGCTCAAATTAGCAAATTCAGCAATTCATCGGGAGAAAGATGAGTGGTATGTCTATAAAATAAAACCGGGCAATGATCAGACTCTGTCGCGTCCAACCATGCCCGGAAATCCGTGTGTGTTATGCTACTCGTTACATCATTTTCTGATCTTAAACCTTTAACCTTTCCTAAACCAGCTCGCTTTCATATTGCAGCCCGATGTGTGTTGGCGGATAGCTGAGAATGCGGTTGAATTCAGTGATGGCCTGATTAATATGACGTTGTGTGATTCCGCTGTATTCCATCAGGATTACTTTGGCTTGTTGTGCGCTGGACCGCTTCATTTTCCAGTATTGGGGATGGTTAACCCCGATTGGTGTGCGAAAGTATTTTTCTTTGGGTTCGCGGATTAAAATCTCGCAGTCGGTATCGCGCTGCGGATTATCGTGGAGGAAGTAACTTTTTATAACGACTTTGACCTCCCTGCCGCTTTTAAGTTGGAAAATTTTCTCGTGAATCATGACTTGTCTTTTAAGTATTAAGGATCGATGAATATGTTGAACTGCTGACGAAGTTTCCGGCTTCCTTAAAACTTTCATACCAACAGCGCTTGTAAAACTTGTACAAACTTCGCTGCTGCCAGGCACATTTCAGCAAATTGATTAGTAAACGGTCGATTCGATGAGCAATCGGTAACAACCTGATTCAGAGGCAAGTAAATTTACGTATTTTGCTAGTCGACTACGTGTCCCACGAATTGTGCCGTGTTATCCAAAATTCTCCCACCCCGCCGGAACCCGAGCCCGCAGGCCTCGCCGGCATAGAACACGCCGGCCTGGTAGGTATGGCCGTCGGTGTCGGTAGGCAGGGCGACGTATTCCTGGTAGATCCGCGATTGGCCGTCATATTCACCGGCAGCGGTTTCCAATATTTCGCCGGCTTCTCCGTGGATGGTAACGTTCGCCCCCTCGCGCCCGAGCAACACTTTGCTCACCGATTTTTTGCGCGGCAATGCATCGCGATCCGTTTGTAGCAGCAATGGATGATATGGGTAAAGGTCCCACAGGATTTTCAGGATGTATTTCGATTGGAATAACAAAGTATACGCAGGGTTAAGGACCACCGCCTTCCTGTTTCGCACAATCTCCGTCAGCATAGCGGCCAGTTGCGGCTCGTCGGTACCGATGTGCTCCCAGGGCACCAGTTTGAACCAGAAATCAAACCGGACGAAATGCCCGTGCTCCGGCTCCTGGTAGAATATGCCTTCGCCATTCGAAAATTCTACATCGTCGATATAGGCGAATTCTATGTCGAAGCCGGCTTCTTTCGCGGCTTCCATCAGCACGGCCACATTGGTATCGTCCTCGGGATAGCCGCGCATTGCCGAGAATAGCATGGAAGGCGTCAGATCACTGTTTTCTTCCTTTAAGTAAACAAACTGACCTACCAGCGTTTCAAAAAGCGTATTGAACTGTTTTGATTCATCCATTCCATTCATTCGCAAATGTGCCCATTGCACAACGGCCGTTTCCGGAATGCAGGTAGCGGTATCCGCATTGAACTCGATCAGTTTCACCGGCTCGTCATCAAACCCTCCGGCGAGATCGAAACGACCGTACAGGTGAATGTGCCGGTCGTCGCTCCACGAGAATTTGATGAGGTCGACCAGGTTTTCAGGAATCCCCATTTCCCGGAAGAGGTTGTGATCGATAGCATATTGCCCTGCTTCCACCAGCATATCATACAATGTACCCGCGGCTTCGTAGTAGCTCTCGGCCTGTTGCTCGGTCACGACCACCATATCATTCAGGACATAAGGAGTAGTATCAGTGCCAAGCGCCCAATCCCAGCCCACTTTTTGCAAGGCGTTCTGCGGGGGATTGGATAGTGATTTCAATTTTACCATTTTTGGAGTTTAAAGTTTATAAGTTCAGGAGTTAAAAGTTCAGGAGTTCAGGAGTCGGCTCATAACTCTAAACTCATAAACTCTGAACTCTTTTACCCGCCGCTTCTGCTCGAAGAC
>CAMLNK010000890.1 GCA_946481035.1 uncultured Dyadobacter sp.
CTTCCGTCCGGTCTTCGTAACGTACACGGTAAAGATCGCTTGGAGAAAGCTGCTTGCTGTCCCCGGTTACCACCCATTGTTTACCTCTGAATGCCGCTGGCAGGCTGTATTCGGCATAGCATTGCGAAGCCTCATCAAAAATCACGAGGTCGAACAACCCGCTCTCCATCGGAAAAATGGCCGAAACGGCCTCGGGAGAAGCCATCCAGCAAGGTATGAGCGCAAATACTTCGTCGGCGTAGTTTTCCAGCAATTTCCGGATCGGCCAGATCTTCCGCTTTTTCGTAACCTGGTGCCCGAGCTCGCGGTAGGTAACGCGGTTGCCCAGCCGATTTTTCTCTACATCTTCATAAGTTGCCTCGCGAAGTTTAATATTCGTGATGTCGGCGCTGAGCTTTTGCTTGGAGGTAATGCTGCCCTGGATATCGCGCTCCCATTGCCCCATTTTAAGCGAAGTCACCGACCGCAATGCCGGGTATTTGCTTTCAATATGCTCAATCCAGGCTAGTTTAATGCTATTTTCAAAAAGGTCGAGTGCTTCCTGTGCATTCGTGAAGCTGAGTTCTTCCCCTTTTGCCAGGGTAGCCTGCGTAGCGCCTCGCTGTGTTTCGGTCATTTCTTCCCATAAGCGGTCCATATCCGCCAGGGAATCAAAATCATTTCGCAGGGAATCCAGCAAAACACTGCTATAACCGGCGGGATCGTCGATCAGCCGGGCAATCTGCTCCGGCAGCAAATAAGGCAGCATCGCCTTCTCCATCCTGTCCCATATTTGGAGCCATTGTTTGAGATTTTGAATGGTTTCCAAAAAACGGTCGAGCTGGTTGTTTGCAGCGACAATTTTATAAAAAACTTTCGTCCAGGCACCCGCATCCATACGCGCTACCGCATCCGCCGCACGCTCGGCAGTTTTAAAGAATGAAAGATATTCCCCTGCCCGGTCAGCCGAAAAATCATCAATAAATGCCGGTTCAAAACCCAGACTTGCATGTTGCAGCCACGATTCCAGCTGCCTGCGGTTCCGCAGACGTTCTTCCAGCCGCACCATGTGTTCGAGTGAAGCAGTGAGGCCATTAGCCGACGCTACCCGCTCTATTTCTTTCTTCTCCTTACTAAAAACATCCCAGAAAAACCCAGAAACAGCCGACTGCTTCGTTTCGAGCGACTTTTTCAGCATTACCTCAAATGCATTCAGCTGCGATGCCGGCAACGACATTTCAATGCCGCCCTCCGCAATAAAGCCCTCCATCACATCCGCAGCCTGTCGTACGAATGCCAGGCGCTCGTGAGGGTTGACACCCACGCCAGTATATTTTTTCACCAACTTCCACGATGCCTCGTCCGACACCAGGTCTGTAATGTCAGAAAGCCGCTCTGCAATCTCCTTCCGGTTCCGTATGAACGCTTTATTGAACGGCACGCCTGCTATTTGATCAAAACCAAGCGTTTGCTTCTCAAATGCGGCAGGCCATTCCGATAACATATTCTCCATGATCCTCAGCTCCGCCATTCCAAATGCGGCGAAACTCCTTCGCTTCCGCCAGGGATGCGTGGGATGGATCAGGAATGCGTAGTCGGAATAGGTTTTCAAATGCCGCTTGAAACCGTCCCAGGTATCGATCCTGAACTGCCGGTAATAAGGCCGCATATCGGCGTGCGGGGCCTGCGGATCGCTCGTGAGGTAAAGTTCCTTGATGCTAACCCCACATTCGCTCTCGTCAAACAATGCGCCGCGGAAACCATTCAGCTCTTCCACAGTCTTATCAATCGCGCGGCTTTCCTGGGTGAATTGTCTTTCCAGGAATACCGAATCGAGACTGTAATTCTGCTGACGGTACGCCTCCACTTTTTCTATCTGAGAAGCAATTTGGCTGTAAAGTGCCGACCGGTCGTTTTTAAAATCATGGATAAGGCCCGTAAAATCCTTCATCCCGGCAGTCGCCAGACGTTGGTAAACCACATCCAGTGCCGCCCGTTTTTGGCATACCAATAAAACCCGCTTCCCTTTTGAGGTAAAATCAGCGATCAGATTGCAGATCAGCTGCGATTTACCGCTTCCCGGCGGGCCTTGCACCACTACCGAGCGCCCCGATTTGACCGCCAGAATAATCTCTTCCTGCGATTCATCCACTGAAAACGGCGTGAGTACATCCTCTTCCCTCGACGGACGATTTTCACGTACCGGAAGCTCTGATTCTATATCCATGACCCCGCCATCAGCCTCATCGGCGAAACCGATCAGCGGCAGCTTGAAATCGCCTTCTTCTTCCAGATCAAGAAGTTTGTTGTAATCGGGAACAAGATAGGACCCCGCCTGTGGGAAAATGCCCAAAACAGCCTCGGGATAAAGTTTCAGCTCTCCATTACGCTCGTTTGCCACGAGGTCGGAGCTCTTTTCACCGCTGAATGCGATGAGTTTATCTTCAAAAAGCTGCTGATTAAAATTGATCTTGAACGGCGTGGATTTCAGCCATTCATATAACTGCGTCCTGAATTCGAGAAAGTCGCCAGGGAAATCCTCGAACGATTTTTCCAGGACTTCATCAGGAATTTTGGCCTCATTGAAATGCCCGTAAGCCAGCGCGAAGCTCTGATTCAGGGCCACAATGCTATCGTCACGCTCGAAAAGGCACCATTGTTCACGGTCGATGCGCAGCGTCACCGGGACAAACAGCAGTGGCGCGTGGATAGGCGTGCCGTCGGAAAGCTTTCCTTTCACGAACGGATAACCCACGTACAGGTCGCGCGAGCCTCTTTCCTCTTCGATAAATCGTTCGGTACGGGCTATTTTGCGCAGCCGCTTGCTCGCTTCATTGACCTTCTCGAAACGCGGATCGGCCACGTCACAGAGCGGAACCCGGTTGTTTCCCTGGATAACCTGTTTCAGCACATCCGCAGAAGGCTTCGACAACAGGAAGTCCGTGTCGTGAAAATCCAGGAACTGCTCGGCAGACAAGTTCGTCAGTAACAACGACTTGTTGCGGGTACTCAAATTGGTAAGTCGTTTTAGATAGGCTTTAAGAATCCGGCTCATAGGTACTCAAAA
>CAMLNK010000891.1 GCA_946481035.1 uncultured Dyadobacter sp.
CAATGTAGCGCTGCGCCAAAAAGCTTTGTATTCCTTTCCATTATGATTGCCGGTTTCTTTCCAGCTTTTGGATGCCTCGATATAATAGGTACCCGGCCAAAGCGGAATAAATTCAGCCAAACCTTTTTCATCGGTACTGATTTGTTTGCTCCATCCCGACGGCGAAGCCACCGTTACATAAAGCTTTTCATTTCCATTATTCTTGAAAAGCCCGCGCAGGTTCAGCGGACTGTTTACTTTGAATGTTTTAGCAGGGTCCGCAAAAACATTCAGTTCGTTGGCATTTGCGCCGGGCGTATTACCTGCATCGGCCTTTCCTACGGTTACTAATGCACTGGCATTGAACTGATAAACAGTTGTTCCGCCCAGGTCTTTCGACGTGTGGCCTACCGATAGCGTGTATACGCCCTGCTGCTCGGGCGTGAATTCGGCCGTGAAGTGATCGTCTGCCGCGGCGGTGGTCAGTTTGGTGCGCTTCTGGTCGGGAGAGGTAAGCCAGAGCTCAAAATCCTTCACATCGGAATACCATTCGCCGAGTTTTTCAGGTTTGTCGCCGGGTTCGGCGTAGATGATTTTAACAGACTGTTTCTGACCGGCTTTGCCTTTGGGTGCCGTCTGGATCCAGAGGGCGTGAGCGAAGACTTGCGCCGAGCAGCAAAGCAGGAAGGCGGCAGTAAGGAGTTGTTTTTTAAACATGATTTGAGAAAATGAGTAGTAAAAAAGCGAAGGGCGGATCGGAGGCACGCTTCGCCAGTAGACTCGCAAATATAGTCTATTTGTAATAAGTCCAAATAATATTTGAATTAAATTGCCACAAAAACAGCCGATGCTTTAAATGCACGACTATTTGCAGGCTTAATACACAATCCCCAGCCGCAGCGCACGGAGCCCGCTGAGGCCTTGCAGATCTTCCAGTTCAAGCTCTTCGGTAGCCTGTTCGAGGGCTTTTGTTTCCTGCAAATAATGGATGAAAGGCAGGTAGTCCTCGATGTCGCGCTGGTGCAGGTAAATGAGGGCGATTTTGTCGGGCTGGGTGAGGCGCTCCTGCGAATTTTTGATCCGCACCTTGTCGATACGCTTCTTGATCATCTGGTAGCGGATGTTGTAAGCGCCTTCCACGTCGAATTTCCGCTCGTCGCTGCGGAAACTGATGTCGATCATGTGGTTATGGACAAAAATCAGCTGCGTGGTATGGAGCTCTTTCGGCATTTCGTTCAGCAGCCCGCGGGTAAGTTTGGCGACGTCGATCATCGACGACAGCTGCCACAACCGCAGGTTTTTCAGGTGGAAATGATTGAATGGCTTATCTGGCGAAATCGACTGGCCGATGTAAATGTCATATTCAATGCCGTCAGTCCTGAACTTCTCGAAATAGCACGGGTACGAATGCTGCAAGGTATCTTTCTGGTCTTCAAAATACCGGTTCACGGCCGTATTGATCAGTTCCATGGAGCGATCGAGCTCCTGCCGGTGCCGGTGCACCTCGCCCTGTACCGGGTGGGTGATGCCGAGGTATTCGTCGATGAGCGGCGTAGTGCGGGCGTCCTGCTGCGACAAATGCATGAGGTAGTTTCTCGACTCTTCATTCAAAAAGATGTTCAGATTGTTTTCCGAAGTGCTGTTCAGTTCGCCCTGGGCTATGGCCTGCTGCCATTTGCTACAATGGAAACGCAGCTCCTGCATGAGCGAGGAGCGGTCAAATGCGGCCAGGGAATTCAGCAGGCTGTCGAGCAGATCGAGGTAATGGCCCAGGTCGGCGCGTATGGACGTATTGCGCTCGTTGGTGGAATTACGGATATCGATCGCGCCGTACAACGGGTACACATCGAAAAACGCGATGTTTTCATTGACCTCGGCCAGGCCTTTCTTCCGCCTGTGCAGGTAATGCCAGGCCGCCTCGTTGAACTTCCATTGCACGGCAGGCTGTATGGAGGTGAATTTTTCCTTGATAATGCTTTCCAGTTCGAGGTTGAACTCCTCGATATAAATATTGAGCAGCTGCGCGACCGGCGCGAAGGCCATTTCGAGCGCGGCCATTTTCTTTTCGTCGAAACGCTCGTCTTCCCAGGTATGCATGCAAAGCACGCCCACCAGTTTCTGTTCCACAAACAGCGGGACCAATGCGAGCGAGCGCACATTCAAATTCCGGAATGGCGACAGCCAGCCGATCTGTTTCTCATCCTCTCCCTGAATATCGGGCGAGAAAAACGAGTTTGGATTGGCCGCATAACCCTCGGCCTGCCTGCGGAACTCCTCGGGCGTGAGCCGGTTTTCGCCCCAGATCTGAAAAAGCACGCCCGTGCCCACCTGCCCGTACCCGTACACTGCCTGCCCGTTCACGCGTACGAAGGGAAACAGGTCGAACTCGATGCGGTTGTTCTGTACCAGCGTTTTCAACGACTGGATAATGTGCTGGTAGCGGTTCGGGCTGTCGCCCGGCATCCGGTTGAACTGCACCTTCTTGATATTCTCGACCGCCATTTTGGCCGTCACGTCCGACACCGTGATCACCGCAAAGCCCCGGAACCGGAACATATCGAGCGGCAACACCTTTTGAAGCTGCAAATGCCCGTCCTTTTCACTGAAATGCGCATATATCTCCACGAAGTTCAGCTCCGGCAGTTCGCGTGTCGCAGACACTTCTACGAATTCCGGGCTCACCAGGACTTCGTAATAGCGGTACAGCCCGGTTTGGGCGTCCGTCCAGGCGTGGTACTGCTGTATTTTGACGGGCACCTGGAAATTGTACAGCCGTTGCAAAATGAGTGTGTAGATCAAATGCAGGCGCTCACGCTGGTAGTCCTCCGGGCTTTTTTGGAGTTCAAACTGCGAATCGGCCGGCTTCATATTCAGCATTTCGAAAAGGAGGTCGGTGCCGTAGAAGATATGCGGATACAATGGCTGGCACATTCCCCATGCAAGCTTGTGTTCCGATGCGAGCGGTGCCGAGAGGCTGCTGTACACATATTCGAAGAAATCGCCGTAGCGATGGGCCTCGTCGAGCGGTACCTCGTTTTCGGGTAGCTGATGCTCCTGAAAGTA
>CAMLNK010000892.1 GCA_946481035.1 uncultured Dyadobacter sp.
AAGGCGATTGAGAGACCAAGCCTTAAAGTCCTTTCAAAAAATACTTTGAAATCCGGCGCGAGGAAAACGGTGTAGATCATGATCACAAACACCGACGGCATAAGCAATGCAAATGTCGCCTTATGTCCGGTAACAATCGCAAACGTGAATCCGGCAAGATAGAGGTACCGATTGTCGCGATTGATATAATAGGTAAACAGGAAATACAGCAGACAGCTCAGATAGGCCGTCAATACAATGTCGGTTTCCGTGGTAACCGCCTGCATGAGGAAATCGAGGAACAGGCTGTATGCCAAAGCGCAGAAAAAGCTGGCCGAAAGGTTTCTTCCGATTCTTTGCGCGATACCAAACACCGACACGAGCGTCACATAATACGACAGTTGGTGAATGAGTTTGAATGCATTCTCTATTTCCCCGCTGATCAGGTAGGTAAAGATATGGATCGTGGTAAGGCTCTTCGGATAGGTATCCATATTCCAGTTGGCCCCCCCGAAATGCTCCATGGTACCCCGCTGAATGTAGCGGATCGCGCGGTTCAAATGCCCGGTCATGCTGTCCCACTCGTTGGGAGGCGTAAAGAGCACGAGTATCAGATTGGTGATGCCGATCACCGCCAAGGTGAGGAACAACGCCCCGAAAATTACTTTCAGGTAGAGCGATAATTCCCTCGTCCAGAGCCGGAAAGTGCCCAGGCGGTTGGCAATCAGCCCGCGGATGGTGTATTGACCCTGTGCCGGGACCAGCCTGGTCCAGAGCAGGTATTGTAATGCAAGAATGATGAAATTGCCGCCAATCCACGCGAACAGGTTCGCGGTAAGGTCCAGTGCCGACAAAATAAAGCCGGTAGGAATAATGCTACCGACGAAAAGAATGAAGAAGGTAATAATCAGCTCCGTAAGGGAAGGTTGAGCAATCTTTTTTGCAACAAAGCTGACTCCGTATAAAAACAGGAAAAAAATTAGCCAATAAAAAATGACCATGCGATTATGGTGATAAATGACCGTTGATAATGCGGGAAATCCTTTCTATATCTTCATAAGGAAGCCCTACATATAATGGCAAACTTAACACTCTTGCCGCGATATCCTCGGAAACCGGGCAGGCAATTTGCCTTGGCATGAAGGAAAGGGTGTTAAGCGACGGATAAAAATATCTCCTCGGAATGATTTCTTCAACTCTTAATGCATCCATTACCTTAAACATAATCGCTTCGGAAGGGAATACGACCGGGTAATAAGCATAGTTATATTCAATATCGGCGCTCAGTGTGGGTTTAAATAAAATATCCCAATTAAGCAGGCTGTCATAAGCCGCAAAAACTTCCTTGCGCGCCTGGATGATCGCCGGTACCTGCGGGAGGTTTACCAAACCCATTGCCGCATGGAATTCCGAGTTCTTGCCGTTGATTCCCGCGAATTCATAATGCTCGTCGCCCTGGTGGCCGAAAGCGCGCAGCAAATGCAGCTTGCGGTCGAGCTCAGGGTGGTTGGAGATCAATGCACCTCCTTCGATGGTATGGAACACTTTCGTGGCGTGGAAGCTGCAAGTGCTCAGGTCGCCGTACGAAAGCAGTGATTTTCCTTTATAAGTAACGCCGAATGCATGTGCGGCGTCGTAAATAACTTTCAAATTGTGCTTTTGGGCGATAGCCTCAATCGCCTCGATATCGCATGGGTTACCATACACGTGTGTCGCGAGAATAGCCGATGTAGCGGGCGTGATGGCCGCTTCGATCAATTCCGGATCGATATTGAATGTCGCAGCGTCGATATCCACAAAAACCGGCGTGCAGTTTTCCCACAGGATCGCATTGGAAGTCGCCACGTAGGAGAACGGCGTGGTGATGATCTCGCCTTTCAGTTCCAGCGCCTTGATCGCTATTTGCAGAACGATCGTTCCGTTACCGCAAAAGTAAAGGTGATCGACATTCAGATATTGTTTAAGTTGTCCTTCGAGTTGTTGTAAAAGCGGACCGTTGTTGGTCAGATAACCACGTTCCCAGATTCCACGGACATATTGCAGATATTCTTCCTGGTCAGGTAGAAAGGTTTTAGTGACGTTAATCATTCACTACGTGTTCAGTTTGGCGAATGGAAAAATTGAGTTGAGGGCGAATATATCCGGGCCATTTGCCATACCAGGTCACATTTTCACGGTAATCCTCAATATCAAAAACAAGGGCCTCCTCCATATTGTACAGCACGGTGCTCGTGTCTTTCACGATCATCATCGAAACGACGTACGAGCCGTCGTTGAGGAAGTTACCGGGAATCTCGCATGTTCCGCTGACAAGGCCTTTCGAGAAGCTTTCAGCCTGAGTGCCTACATTGAAAATACACTCTCCGGTAAAAGTGTACAGGTGCATGCTCAGGTTCAATGACGCGCCTTCCACCATGTTCCAGAACTCAAACTGGAAGTTGATCGGCGTACGGACGTCGATATGGTTGAGGTCGTCCTGATATTCGGGGAAAAGTTTGAAGCTTTTCACGCGTACCTGGTCGTTGCCGGGAGCCGATTCAATATTGTCCCAATGCTTTTCCAGCGATTTATGCGAAACCTTGCTGAGATAATTGGTAACAATGTGCGTTGTGTCGCCTTGGTCTATCAACCGGCCTTTTTCAAAATAAAAAGACTTGTTGCAAAGGGCCTGAATGGCGGTAAGGTTATGGCTTACGAAAAGCAGCGTGCGGCCGCTTTCCGAAACATCCCGCATTTTACCGAGACATTTCTTCTGAAACTCGGTATCACCCACGGCGAGTACCTCGTCTACGATCAGGATTTCCGGATTAAGGTGCGCCGCGATCGCGAAACCGAGGCGGACGTACATACCCGACGAATATCTTTTAACGGGCGTGTCCAGGAATTTTTCAACACCTGCAAAATCAACGATCGCGTCGAAAGACTCGCGGATTTCGGCTTTTGACATACCGAGGATAGCGCCGTTCAGAAATATGTTCTCGCGGCCTGTCAGTTCCGGGTGAAAGCCAGTTCCTACTTCCAGCAAGCTGGCAATGCGGCCGTCGATCTTGATCTGCCCTGTG
>CAMLNK010000893.1 GCA_946481035.1 uncultured Dyadobacter sp.
TCAATTATTTTGACGACGGTGATGTAATGGCTATCAACGACACGAAGGTATTTCCCGCACGCCTTTACGGCCAGAAGGAGAAAACCGGCGCGAAGATCGAAGTTTTCCTGTTGCGCGAATTGAACCGCGAAATGCGTCTTTGGGATGTTCTGGTTGACCCTGCGCGTAAAATCCGTGTAGGTAACAAATTGTATTTCGGCGACAGTGACCTGGTAGCCGAGGTAATCGATAACACTACTTCCCGCGGCCGCACAATCCGTTTCCTTTATGACGGCGACAACGACGCATTCATGAAACTGGTCGACGAGCTGGGCGAAACGCCGCTTCCTCCCGAAATTATCTCACGCCGCAAGGTGGAGAGCGCCGACCGCGAGCGTTTCCAGACCATTTTTGCAGAGCACGTAGGTGCCGTAGCTGCCCCGACAGCCGGTATGCACTTTACAAAAGCCATCATGAAACGCCTTGAAATTAAAGGTGTCAGCTTCGCTCCCGTTACATTGCACGTTGGCCTTGGTACATTCCGTACTGTGGATGTGGAAGATTTGACGAAACACAAAACCGACTCGGAAAACTACCGCATTACACAAGGTACAGCCGAGGTTGTGAACAAGGCGATCGACGGTAAAAAACGCATTTGCGCGGTAGGTACTACCTCTTTGAGGGCTATCGAATCGTCGGTATCGGCGAGCGGCCATTTGAAGCCGGTGGAAGGCTGGACCGATAAATTCGTGTTCCCTCCGTATGATTTCAAAATTGCCAATGCATTGCTATCGAATTTCCAATTGCCCGAATCGATCCTTTTGATGGCCGCCTGCGCCTTCGGAGGTTTTGATCTGGTAATGAAAGCTTATGACATCGCTATCAAGGAGAAATACAAATTCTTCACGTACGGCGACGCGATGCTGATCATTTAATATACAACCCTAGAATCCAATGGTCATTTATGATCAGCGACGCATTGTCCTGAGCCGTAAATGACCATTTTTTATTAGCACTAAATCCAATGCAAGAATACGTCATCATCGTGGCCGGCGGAAGCGGAAGTCGCATGAAAAGCGATATCCCGAAACAGTTCCTGCCCGTGAACGGCCTGCCTGTGCTGATGCACACGATCCGGGCGTTTGCCGGTTATTCTAAAAACCTGCGCATTATCGTGGTACTGCCTTCGGAGCAATTTGGTTTTTGGGAGGAGTTATGTAAAAAACATAGTTTTGATATCGCCCATCAACTCGTGGCGGGCGGCAAAACACGCTTTCACTCTGTCAAAAACGGGTTGAACTGCATTATTGAGCAAGATGAATTCCTCGTGGCGGTTCACGACGGCGTACGTCCTGTAATTTCCCGTGAGATCATCGCCGAAAGTTTTACAAAAGCCGCATCACACGGCGCTGCGGTGGTGAGTGTCCCATTAAAAGACTCCATCCGCATTGTAGGCCAGAATGAAGGCAATAAGGCCATGGACCGCACGCTGTTCCGGCTTATACAAACGCCGCAAACTTTCCGGTCGTCGTGGATGAAGGCCGCATTCGCCGCCGATTACCACGAGTCGTTCACGGATTGTGCGAGCGTACTCGAAGCCTGGGGCTACCACATTCAACTCATTGACGGGGCTTACGAAAATATCAAGATTACCACTCCGGAAGACCTTCGCTGGGCGGAAATTTACCTCAAAGCCACTTCCTGAACCATTCGAATGCCTCTTTCTGCATATCGGCATCGAACTTGTGAGGGCCGTCGTAAAAGCTAGCCTTGTATTTGTCCGGGGCTCCCGCTTTTTTGAAAACCTCGGTCAGAATGACGTCCGCTTGCTTCATTTCCGGGAGCGTATAGAGCTCGTCCTGGTTATTGTTCAAAACCAAGGTAGGTAATGGTGCCCTCAGACCGAGGATTTCCGGAAAATCAAGGTATTTAGGCAAGAGCGGCGTGTAGGTCATCCACGTATGGTTGAATGATTTATTCAGAATCAAATCCTTCCAGGTGGTCATAAAACCGACGCAAACGGCACATTTGATGCGCGGATCGAGGCCTGCCAGATAGACGGTCCGTAAACCGCCTCCCGAAAGCCCGCCGCATCCAAGGCGATTGGGATCTACCTCTTTTCGAGCCGCCAGAATATCCAATGCAACCTGATCTTCCACCAGAAAAACACCCGGCCAGGTAGTACCTGCCGAAAACAACGATTTGGACATGACATGCTCGTGCTCCGACGACCATGCATTATAAGTCCGGATATTCTCCGACTTCTCGGGATCGGCATCCGATTTACCTTCGGTACTCACCGCACCCCAGTTCAGCCCCTTCGTATCCTCGTAATACACCCTGCGGCTGCCGAATGCATAAGTGTCATGTACCAGCACCACATGGCCCTGCTTCGCGATCTCGTTCGCCCACGCCCGGCCGCCATAGTCCGTTTCCTGATGTTCTTTCAATATCGGATGCAGGTCGTCGGAGGTTTTGACAATTTTCCTTAACCCGAAATACTTCATTCCGGCATGGTCGTGAAGCCCTAATATCCCTGGCAATGGCTTGGTAACGCCTGCCGGTTTGAGCAAAACAGCTTCGGTAGGTCTTCCGTAGGGCAATTGCCACGAGAGCTCTTCTATTTCCAGCCCATCGTAGGTATATTTTTTCTTGACAGTCACTTTCGGCAAACCCGGTTTCGCCGGTGCCGACACGAGCTCGATCGTTTTTTCCAATGCTTCTTTCCGCCAGGCGTCGATATTACTCCACTTTTTATTACGAAAAGAGAGGGGAGGCTGTGCCGGAAGCAATGAGGCCACCCAGGGACCATAAGCGCCAATCAGGCTTTTTTCTGATGCCATAGATAGGGGATTGATACTGTCTGCATTAAAAATTGGAGCTGCTGCGGTTACCGAAGCGCCGCCTGCCATCGACAGCGCGACCGTACCGGCGGTGTTTTTTAAAAAGGATCTTCTCGATATTTCACCAGCATTGCGGTCCGCGTCGACGGTTTTCATAAGCTATACTTTAACAAATATTTTCTGACGATACAAGAAGTAGAGGAACAACCATACCA
>CAMLNK010000894.1 GCA_946481035.1 uncultured Dyadobacter sp.
CGTGCTGTTGCAGGCATTTCTCTTCTCTCCTTCAAAACAATATGATTTTATATCAAAACTAAGTGGAGGAGAAAAGCGGCGTTTGCAGCTTCTTTTGATTCTGATCAAACAGCCGAACTTCCTGATCCTCGATGAGCCTACGAATGACCTGGATATCGATAGTTTGAATGTGCTCGAAGAGTTTCTGCTCAATTTCCCGGGCTGTCTGATGATCGTTTCCCACGATCGTTACTTCCTCGACAGGCTCGTGCAGCATATTTTCGTGTTTGACGGAGAAGGCAAGATCAGCGATTTTCCGGGCAACTATACCGAGCTGCGGGATTATCAGGATGAGCAGGAGGCTGAAAAGAAAATTGCGGCCACGAATACTCCGAAGCCGGCGGCACCGGTAGTGGCACCTCCCAAAGAACCGGTAGCAGCAGCGCCGGCGACGACGACTAAGCGGAAGCTGAGTTACAAGGAGCAAAAGGAAATGGAACAGCTGGAAGCAGATATCGCCAAAATGGAAGCGACCAAGACACAACTCGTGGAAAACCTCAATAAAGGTGGCTCGCATGAAGAGCTGGCCCAATGGTCGAAGCAGATCGAGGAAATCAATGACAGTCAGGCCGACAAGGAAATGCGCTGGCTGGAACTGTCGGAAAATGCTTAATTTTAAAGATCAACAAACCGATGCCCGCATGCCGCCAGGCGTGTGGGCGGACTCTCAGCTAACAGATTATGGATTCAATTATCGAGTTTTTCCAGTACATTCTTAATTCGGAAGAAATTATCCGTACTGGCGGGCTCCTGGTGATTACCTTCATCGTATTTGCGGAAAACGGACTCTTTTTCGCATTCTTCCTGCCTGGCGACTACCTTGTGTTCCTGGCCGGTGTGTTCTGCGGTACCGGCATTCTCGATGTACCGATCCTCATTTTGCTGATCAGCATGCTCACGGCCGCGATATTAGGTTCGCTGGTCGGTTACGTTTTCGGGAAGTATTTTGGTGATATGTTCAAAAACAGGCCGGATTCTTTCTTTTTCAAGAAAAAACACATTGAAACCACGCATAATTATTTTGAAAAATACGGAAGCCGGACACTGATTATCAGTCGGTTCCTGCCCATTGTGCGCACATTCGCACCTATCCTCGCGGGGATCGTAAAAATGTCGTTTCCTTCATTCCTGATCAATAATGTGGTCGGCGGCGCAATCTGGATCTTCACATTAACCGGCGGGGGCTACCTTTTCGGCGAGAAATTCCCGTGGATCGTGGATTACGTGCAGTATATCATTATCTTCTTCCTGGCGATTACGACTTTCACCGTGATCAAAGGCTATTTGAATGCGAGGAAAGGCATGGCGGAGTAATGCCTATTGACCCTCTTCCTTGAACCAGCCTGAATAAATCAAATAATTATTCGCCGTCCGGTCGATGGCCGCATTCAACTCCGGCGAAACATCTTTCAGATATTTGGCAGGGTTACCCGCGTAAATAGTACCAGGAGGCACTTTGGTACCTTGCGTAACAATGGCTCCGGCGGCGATGATCGCTCCTTCGCCGACTACCGCGCCATCCATGACGATCGCACCCATGCCGATGAGGACGTGGTCTTCGATGGTACAGCCGTGCACGATGGCGTTGTGCGCGATGGAGACGTAGTTACCGACGGTGGTCGCGAAACGCTGGTAGGTGCAATGGATCACGGCTCCGTCCTGGACATTGGAATGATGCCCGATGCGGATACTGTTTACGTCGCCGCGGATCACCGCGTTGAACCACACAGTACAATTTTCGCCCATCACCACATCGCCCACAATGGTAGCGTTTTCTGCAAACCAGCAACTCTCGTCGTAGGTAGGGTGATGTCCGCGGACAGATTTAATCAATGCCATGATCTTATTTTTATTATATTTTGGGCAATATCAGTTTTTCAGTGCGAAAAATAAATATATTTCGTTGTTGAATTAACAATTTGCCAGGTCATGTCGTCAGCTGCGAAAGTTTCAAAAGGAAGCTTGCTCATCGCCAAGCCGTTTTTGGGCGATCCCAATTTTGAAAGGGGAGTAATCCTTATGTGCGAGCACAATGAGCAAGGAAGTTTCGGTTTTGTACTCAACCAAACCACCGACTTGTTCCTGGGCGATGTGCTGGACGAGACTATTTACCAGGACATCACGCTTCACCTTGGTGGACCTGTTGAAAAAAATACATTGCATTTCATTCACCGCCGTCCCGACCTCGTTGCCGGCGGAACGGAGATCATGAAAGACGTTTACTGGGGCGGTGATTTCGAGAATGTAAAAACGCTTCTAAACCTGAACACGCTGAAACAGGAGGACGTCATGTTCTTTATCGGCTATTCGGGATGGAGCGGCGGGCAGCTCGACGATGAGATCAAGCAGGATTCGTGGATCATTTCCAGTACCACTTCCGATTTCCTGTTTTCCACACCTGCGGGCAACTTCTGGCGTGAAATCCTCCGCAATATGGGTGGCGAATACCGTTCAATCGCGCATTATCCCATCGACCCGCGACTCAATTAACGCTGTTAATTAGGCTGGTTCAAGCCTTTCACCGATTCATAATCGGACTTGATCCGCGCAACTTCGTGGGTGAGGAAATGCTGTAATTCCTCATTGAAAATCTTTTTTTCATCATCAGGGAGCGATGCGTACAAATCCTTTAATTCCTGATTGATCGCTGCTCTTTCCTGGTCGGTTCCCGCGTTCATCGAACGAATATGGAACCGCTTGAAATCGTATTTGGGCATAACTGAGATAGGATAAGGTGCAAAAATACCGAAAACCGCTTAGCTGCCGAAATCAACCTTCATTCATCCATTCTATACATTCATCCAAATTCCAGGTTGGGTGCTGAACGTGAAAGGTTTTGCATATGTTTGTCGTTGATATGACAACTATCATTTTAAAATGAACAGAACCTTCTTTTTTATCATACTAACATTCATTCTTTTCGCCATCGACTGGTATGTCTGGCAAGGCTTGAAACTGACCATTCGCGGCCTCACTCCATTAACACAACGTTGGA
>CAMLNK010000895.1 GCA_946481035.1 uncultured Dyadobacter sp.
GCTCATGCTGAAACTTGATATGTCCCCGCCCGGTCATCGTGCCGCCTTGTTCAACAGTAATTTTTCCGTCTTCATACAACCGCACAGCCAGCTCGATCCTCAACTCCTGCTCGGTGAGTCCGGTACTTTTGATTACATTATCATTGAGTTCCAAAAGCATATACCCTGATATTAAGTCATTGAATGAAGTCTAAGTAAATATACACAACCTTTCCCGTTCTCGGGCTAAAACGCCTTTCAAAACACCAGCCCCAGCAACAACCCCGCAAGAATGATCACATAGGAAGGCACCTTCCCGAATGCAACCACAACCAGTGTGGCAATAACGGTCGCGACGGGTTGAATGCTGGTCATCATCGGTTGAAAGAGCGAGATGGCGGCGGCGATAGTGAGGCCGCAACTGGCGGCATGAATACCTTCGAGAGAGGCGCGGATGCCGCGGTAACGTTTCAGCTGGTCCCAGAAAGGATAGGCGAAAAAGATGAAGAACGTGCCGGGCAGGAAGATACCGGCTGTTGCCACAAATCCGCCGACAATCTGGCCAAACCAGCCGTTGGATTGCAGCGATACACTTCCGACAAACGTCGCAATGGAGAACACCGGCCCGGGTACCACCTGCGTAAGCGCCATGCCGGCGAGGAACTCCTGTTCGGTCAGGTAATGCTTGAACTCCACAAATTCGTTGTACAAAATGGGGATCAGCACCTGTCCGCCACCGAAAACGAGGCTGCCGTTCCGGTAAAAGTTCTCGAACAGCCTCACAGGCAATGAATTGGTGATTTTACCGATGATGGCCGCGGTGATCAGCACGGAAATCCAGAAGATAATAGGCCGCCATTTAATGCGGATCTCGGCCTTCTCCATCTTTTCGTGCTTTTTGAAATTAAGCGACGACGCCACGCCCCCGCACACGATGAGCACGGGCGTCATGTAAGGCGACGGGTACATGTACGCGAGGATAGTCGAAATGACGAGAAATGTCCAGCCCTGGGTATTGTGGATGACTTTCCGGGCAATGGACGAAGCCCCATACATCAGGAATGCGACCGCCATAGGCCCCACAAACCGGGTGAAATCGAGCGAAATGGAGTTCCGTTCGAGGTAATGGATGCCGATCGCGGCGAGCGTCATCAGTATCATCGCCGGCAGCGACCATACCAGCAAAGTCAGGTAGGCGAGCGGCTGCCCGCCTATTTTGAGGCCTATCGCCGTGACCGTCTGTGTGGAGCTGGGGCCGGGTAATATCGAGCAAAGTGCCTGCAATTCAAGTAGTTCTTCCTCCGTGACATAGCGGCGCTTGTGCACAAGCCGTTCGATCATCATCATCAGGTGCACCTGCGGCCCCCCGAATGCCGTGAGCGATAGCAACAGGATGTCCATCAGGTAAATGATGTAACGAAAACGACGGATAGGTGGGTAAGACAAAACTGAGGGTACTTTTATTTTTTCAAACCGAGCTCCCGCAAACGTTCATCGAGAAACTCCCCGGCTGTCATATTCACATACAGCTTCGGATATTCGGCAGTAATACAGCTTTCGAGGCTGGTCAGGTCCATGTCTGCGCGGGGGTGCATGAAAAACGGGATGGAGTAACGCGACGTCCCCATTTTCTCACGGGGTGGGTTCACCACCCGATGAATGGTCGATTTGAGCTTATGGTTCGTCAGCCTGTCAAGCATGTCGCCCACATTCACGACGATCTGGTCGGGTAAGGCCGTGATCGCGATCCACTCACCATCGCGGCGGAGCACTTCGAGACCCTCGGCGCTTGCGCCCATCAGCAGGGTAATGAGGTTGATATCCCCGTGCGCCGCGGCCCGTACGGCGCCTTCCGGTACCAGCTCGGGATTTGGAATAGGGAAGTAATGCAATGCGCGGAGGAGGCTATCGCCGTTTTTGACCTTATCCTCAAAATAATCCTCGGGGAGATCAAGGTAAATGGCAATGGCGCGCAGCAATGTCTTGCCGGTATTTTCGAAGGTATGGTAAACTTCGAGGGTATATTTTTGAAAATCGGGGAATTCTTCGGGGAAAATATTGGAAGGCATCTGGCCGATCGGCTCCGGCTGGCCTACATGGTAAAATTCCTTCAAATCGGCCACTTTGAAACCTTTTGCAGTTTCCTTTCCTTTGCTGATGTAACCGCGCTGGCCGAATAGCTCGGGGAACTCGTACTTTTTCTTGACGTCGTCCGGCTGCGAAAAGAATTCCTTTACACTTGCGTAAAGATCGTTGCGCAGCGCGTCGCTTAGCCCGTGATTTTTAATGGCTACAAAACCGATGTTGGTGAATGCGGCGCCCAGGTCTTTCACGAACTGCTGCTTTCGCCGGGCATCTCCCGATGTAAAATCGGCCAAATCGAGCGACGGGACTTCATTCAATAGTGCTGGTTCCATGTTGATTGCTTTTTTGATGCAAAGTAAAAAGTATCTTCAGACTTGGCAAGCATGCCGGGCGCACCAAATGTATTGGTATAAAAATAGGCAGAAGAAACAGGAGATATTCAATAACTTTAATAGATACTCAGTAAATTTAATGCCCGTTTCGGAGAACGTTTTGGGAAAATATGCATTGAACTTTGCGTTATGACACATTCTGACCCGGATCATGATACCTGGCTACGCTTCATTTCCGGCGATCCCGATGCGTTTAGCGACCTTTACGCCCAGTACGCCGAAGTGTTGTACGCATTCGGCATGCGGTACAGTACCGACCGCGACCTGGTGAAGGATTGCATTCACGATCTGTTCATCGATTTACACGGCTACCGGAAAAATCTGGCCACGGACGCCAATGTGAAATTCTACCTCCTCAAATCCCTTCGCCGGAAACTGCATCTGGCGCACCGAAAGTCTTCCATGCTGCGTTTCGACCGCTGGGATACCGAGGATTCGCTGGCCATCAATGCATTCACTTTTAGTATCGAGCAGGAAATGATCACCGACGAAAAGGAGCGCGAAATCCTGCAACACCTGGCCGCAGAGATCAACCGCCTTCCCGATCGCCAGCGCGAGATACTCTACCTGCGTT
>CAMLNK010000896.1 GCA_946481035.1 uncultured Dyadobacter sp.
TCTATATCGAACCATTCACGGACATAGGCTGTAACAAAATCGCGGCATTCGAGGCTTGCAACTCCTTCCAGCACATCTATTTGCATAAAACCGCCACGCTCGCTCACCCGGAAAAGCACATCGCCGAAAGGCGTCGCGATTGCCTTGAAAACGGCGGTTTCAGTTACCAAATGCAGGCAGTCGTCGTAATTGCGGTTCAAAAACCATAGGCATTCCTCGAAACTGAAAAGCGGCGGGGTTGGGATGAGGACAGTTCGTTGGCTCATTGTGAAGTGTAATATTCAATCATTCAATCATTCAATCATTCAATCATTGATTAATGCACGATTTTGAAAACCAGTTCCCGCAACAGCTCGCCTTCGGAGATACTCGTGCCGTCCAGTCCTTTCAAACGCCCGTCGCATTCGCGCAGGTAATGGATAATGTTAACCACTTTGCCCATTGGGTAATTTCGCGCAGCCAGCAGATAATCCTTTACAAAATACGGATTGACACCCAGCTCGACGGCCAGTCCCTTTTCCGACTTGTCGCGCGCGGCATGTGTGAGAAGCAGTTTGGAGAAAAACCCGAACAGAATGATAAGCACCGGCGCCAGCGGGTTATCTTTGGAATTGGAAGCAAAAAAAGCGGCTATCTGGTTCGCTTTCAGCACATCACGGTGCATTAAGGCCTTTTGGAATTCAAACACATTATACTCCTTGCTAATGCCTACAAACTTCTCGATCGCCGCCGCGTCGATGCCCTCGTCGACCCGCAGGTTCACCATGATCTTGCGGATCTCGTTCGAGAGCCGTTTCAGGTCATTACCAATATTATCGACCAGCATTTGCACGGCTTTGGGACTAATTTTTACGCCCTCGTGCTGGCAAAATGAGGCCACCCAGTCTGGCAGCTTGTTGTCGTACATCTTTTTGGACTGCACCACCACCCCGTTTGCATTGCAGGCTTTCAGGTAGGATTTCCGCTCGTCGGCATTGGCATGGTAACAAAATACCAGCACTGTGCTCGGTACCGGGTTCAATGCATAATCTTCCAGGCGCTGCTGCTGTTCCTTTTGCTCAATGCCATTCAACCGGTGCGCTTCTTTTACCAACACCAGCTGGCGCTCGGCCATGAACGGAAAGCGGCGCGCATAACTCAGCACACCTGCCACATCGGTATCTTTCCCGTAAAGCACAAACTGGTTGAAGCCCCGCTCCGATTCCGGAACCACCTTGTTTTCAAGCTCTTCCGCAATGGAATCAATGTAATAGGGTTCGTCGCCGTGCAGGAAATAGAGCGGACGGTACTTCTTGCTTTTGAGCTCTTTAAGGATAATATCGGGTGTTTGTGCCATGGTTTGCAGATTGGGACCGGAATGCGATCCGGACATCAAATTTACCGTTCCGCGCCGATTTATGCTGCGTTTTCAGCGATAAATTGACTCGCCCGCCGGCGCAAATCGGGAAAAAAGGACAGGAATTTGGTATAATAAAATTCTTCGTTGGCCCGCAAATCGCTCACGGCCGTGGAGATAGGCGCCAGAAACTCGGCACGGCGCGAAAGCCTTTTAAATGTGGTATCGATGCCGTCGAGGGTAGCGTAAATCGTGAGCCAGTCCTGGCGGATCATCGAACGTACCATCGGCACCATCGTTTCCGGGATCAGGTGCTCGTTCCGTTCGATAACTGAATACATCCGGTGGGCATATACAAAGAGGGGTTCCTTGTGATAATGCTCGAAGTTTTTGGCCAGGAAGTAATCGAAGTAAATATCCATTACAATGCCTGCCAGTTTTCCCTGCGTAACGGCGGCCACATCTTTGGCCTCCGAAACTTCGGAATGGGTGTCCGTAAACGAATCAATGAAACGGTGGAGTTTCAGGCCCAGCACATAATCGGGGTTCCAACCGGCGGTTTTTTCATCGCTCAAACGCCCTTTAACGAAGTCACCGACATAATTGCCCATCATCACCCCCTCATTCTCACCCGACAGCAAAATATGCGCTAAAAAATTCATCTAAATGACATTTTGACAAAATTACCGTACGTTTGTTCCCATACTCTTCCGGGGAACAATTCTTTTACAACAACCATTATTTTAATCAAACTAGCAAATGAAAGTCGAAAAAAATAGCGTTGTAGCGCTTACATATAGCCTCAGCATTCCGGACTCGGAGGGCGAAACGGACGTAGTGGAAGTAGTCAACGAAAACGACCCGATGTACTTCATCCACGGCATCAGCGGCTTGCCCGAAGGCTTCGAAAATCAGATCGAAGGTCTTTCAGCCGGAGACACTTTTGATTTCACGGTCGCTCCCGAAGAAGGATACGGGGAATATGATGAAGAAGCGGTTGTGGACCTGCCTAAATCGGTTTTCCAAAACAGCGAAGTGGACCAGAACGAGTTGCTGCAAGTGGGTAATATCATCCCGATGACTAACGAAGACGGCGAGCGCCTGCACGGCCAGATCGTCGAGATCCACGACGATCTGGTAATCATGAACTTCAACCACCCGCTTGCCGGCAAGGAAATGCATTTCTCAGGCAAGATCCTCAGCGTGCGTGCTGCTACGCGTGAGGAGCTCGATCACGGCCATGTGCACGGAGTTGGAGGGGTGCATCATCATTAATTTTGAATGATTGAATGATTGAATGACCGAATAATGCTCCATTCAGTCATTCAATCATTCAGTCATTCAATCATTCAGTCATTCAATCATTCCCTTATACTGCTCCACCTCCACGCCAAAGCGTCGCAAAAATTCGACGCCTTCTTCTACGGCGATTCCCTTGTAAGCCGCGTATGAATGCAGAAAAATCACTTTTTTGATCTTCATCGTGTAAATCACCCTCGCGCAGGCAATGCAGGGTGCGAGCGTGACGAAAAGCGTTGATCCTTCGATATTTGAGCCATTTTTGACCGCGAAAAGAATCGCATTTTGCTCGGCGTGCAATGCCAGCGAGCAGCTCCCCTTCGCGTCGCGCGGACAGCCTACTCCCGGAAATTCTTCATCGCAGTTGTGCGTACCTGCGGGAGGACCATTGTA
>CAMLNK010000897.1 GCA_946481035.1 uncultured Dyadobacter sp.
GTTTTCGAGATCACCGAGTATGGGAAACAGCCCTCGGCAGAGGAGGTGAGGAGGCTTTTTCCGATGCTTCCGCGGCAATAATTTTGAACGATCGAATGACTGAATGACCGAATATTTTAAAGAAAAACTATTCAATCGTTCAGTCATTCGGTCATTCAATCATTAGGATATTTCCGAGAAGCTCTTCAAGCCAAATGTAACCGCTATCCACAAATACGTTTACTCTTACTACGATAACCTATCCTTAAAGCTCTCATACCCGTACGAGCGAATTAGTTGAAATTCCTGGTCCGCTTTCCACATCCCTATGGAAGGTAAATTAACACCGTTAAATGTTGTAGTCTTCACCATGGTATAGTGGATCATATCCTCAAATATGATTTTATCTCCAATTTCAAGCGGTTTGTCGAACGAATAATCGCCCATGTAGTCGCCTGCGAGGCAAGTCATTCCGCCTAGCCTGTAAGTAGGTTTTCCATCCACCGGCTCCTGATGCGCACCGCGTATGGCGGGCTTGTAGGGCATCTCCAAAGTATCGGGCATGTGTGCCGCGAACGAGGTGTCCAGAATGGCTACGTCGATTCCCTGGCTATCGAGCACATCGAGCACCGTAGTATACAGTATCCCGGTGCGCCAGGCGATGGCTGAGCCCGGTTCCAGGATCACTTCCAGATTGTACTTTTCCTTGACAGTACTAACTAATTTGATTAGCTTACTAATATCGTATCCCTCTCTGGTCATCAGGTGACCGCCGCCCATGTTGAGCCACTTCGCCTGATGCAGCAAATCGCCGAACCTTTCCTCCAATGCAGCAAGCGTGCGCTCCAAAGTGTCGCTGCCATTTTCACACAGCGTATGAAAGTGAATGCCGTCGATCCCTGCGGGAAGCTCGTTGGGGAGCTTGTCGCGCGTAACGCCGAGGCGCGAGCCCGGTACGCAGGGGTTATACATATCCGTGGCCACCTCCGAGTACTGCGGGTTCACGCGGATACCGCATGAAAGCGTCTTGCCCGGGTTGGCTGCTTTATAAGCCTCTACCCTGCCCTGGAACCGCTCCCATTGGCTCAGCGAATTGAAAGTAATGTGGCTGCTGCGCTGCATAATCTCCTCAAATTCGCTATCGAGGTACGCAGGCATGTATGTATGCGACTGGTAACCCATGAAGTCGTTGATCAGCTTCACCTCGTTGAGCGAGCTCGCGGTAGCACCTAAGAGGTATTCCTTCACGATCGGGAAGGCGCTGTACATCGAAAACCCTTTCAATGCGAGGATAATCTGGCATCCCGCCGCCTTCTGGACGGAGTCGATCAGTTCGAGGTTTTTACGGAGCAATTCCTCTTCCAATATGAAACACGGGGATGGAATTTCTTTAAAATCGATAGCCATTTGCTATAAATGAGTGTTTGTAGAATCTTCTTGCATGCAATGATTGCATAATTTTGTACACAAAACTATAAGTTTGAGTTTCCAAATCATGACCATTTTTCACACAGCCCCGCTAGCCTGCCTATGTCCTTCCTTGTTTTAGATATCGAAATGACCGGGCCGGAACCGGGTTGGAACGAGATTATTCAAATTGGTGCGGAGTTTTTTGACGACAACTGGCGCTCGCTCGGAACCTACCTACAAAACGTGTATCCGGAGAATGAGGAGGCATTTTCGGTAAAATCGGAGGAAGTGCACGGCTTGTCGCTCGACGACCTGGAAGACGCGCCTATGATTTACGACGTGCTCCCCGAGTTTGAAAAATGGATCAAGAAACTGAACGTCGGCAAACCAAGCCTCGCTAATGTGGTCATATGCGGCCAGAGCGTGATCAACGATATCAATTTCCTGCGTTTTGCCTACCGCAATGAGAAAATGAAATGGGGCTTCTCCAACAAACAGCTCGACCTTCACACCGTTTCCTACTTATTCTTCCAAATCCTCGAAAAAAACGGCAAGCAAGTGCCGCGCTCACTGAGCCTCGGCTCGGTGGCAAGCTATTTTGGGTTCGAACGGGAGGAGGAAACGCATAATGCATTGGAAGACGCCCGCCTCACCGCCAAATGCTTTAAAGAATTTTTCAAGCTTATCGACCAGGTCAAACTCATATGATCGATTACAATCCCAAAGAGTGGTTCCGTTACATTTTCTATTTCCAGAAGGCGGATACGGTGCGCAAGCTGGCGCCGATGATCCTCACAATGGCCGCCTACTCTACCGTTATCGCCTACCTTATTATTGTACATTTCAAAATCACCGAGAACAACGACCTGAAAAACATCTCACTGATGCATTCGCTGCTCGGTTTTGTGATTTCGATGCTGCTCGTGTTCCGGACCAACACCGCCTACGACCGCTGGTGGGAAGGCCGCAAGCAATGGGGATCGCTGATGAACGGCAGCCGAAACCTGGCGTTGAAAATCGCCGGGCTGATCGGCCCCGAGTATGCCGCTGAGCGTGAGTTTTTCACCAAAATGATCCCGAACTACGCATATGCATTGAAAAACCACCTGCGGAATACCTACGTCGCAGAAGAGTTCGACGACGCGGCGCTTTACAAGAAGACTTCGTTGATCACCACGGAGCACATTCCAAACCAGATCGCCGCGGCGCTGTTCGCGAAAGTGATCGAACTGCAAAGAAAAGGGGCATTGTTACCGGAGCATACCATTATATTAAATCACGAGCTCGAAGGTTTCACGAATATCTGCGGCGCCTGCGAGCGGATCAAAAACACCCCTATCCCGCTGTCTTACAGCTCATTTATCAAGAAATTCATTTTTATTTACTGCCTTACATTACCCATCGGTTACGTTTTCAGTTTGCATTTCCTCGTCATTCCGTTCGTCATGTTCGTGTTCTACATTCTGGCCAGTCTTGAAGTAATCGCCGAAGAAATCGAGGACCCGTTTGGCGAGGATAGCAATGACTTGCCCATGGAACGCATTTGCAAGGGCATTCACACGTCTACTCGGGCGTTGCTCAAATAACCGCTCAAATCCCGGAATCATTAGAAAGTGATTAGAAACTCATTAAAATC
>CAMLNK010000898.1 GCA_946481035.1 uncultured Dyadobacter sp.
AAACGGTGCCGGAAGGCTTTCCAGCGCCAGTTCCTCGATATTCGACAGGTCTTCTGCACTTACGATAAATTGCAGGTACTCTGCATTCTTAGGCCAATTATACAACTGTACATAGTTATCCAGCGAAATCGGAATGGTCGTTTGCCCGTTGTAGCTCAGTTCTTTGGAAGCGCCCGGATCCAGTGGCGTAACAATGGGGTCCAGCAAGCCAAGCGATGCGCCGAAGCCCGCATCCAGGAACACGCAGCAGCAATACAGCTTGCGGGTGCTGGTATTGGTGATCTTAATTTTGATACTTCCCCCCCATTCACCATCGGCCTGCTGATAATGCAGTTTCACCACATCATTATCGGCCTGGATCGGCTTGCCGTCCGCATCGCTCACCTCGATCCGCAATGGTGTGCCGGTCGCCGCGTCGTTCCTGAGGTTTTTCAGGAAATGCCAGTTCGAAATATGTTTGAGGTCTTTCACCAGTTCGGAAGCAAATGCCTCCGAATCCAGCTCTATCTGCTCCACGACCGGCCTAAAAGTATCAAAAGGTTTGGTCAAAACGGCGCGGCCGTTCCGGAAAGACAATGTGTAATCCGCGTCGGCTTCTTTGGCTTCCAGCCGGGCCTGAGCCGGGATTTCGGCCATTAGCTTTTCGGCAATCAACAGACTGTCCGTAAGTATATTATCTACATTATTAAGATGAATTTTCAACTGCTGGCTCATCAGCCCTTCCACATATCCCTGGTAAATTTTCGTGGTATCAAGCTCGGATTCCACCGCATTGTCGAATGCCAGAATGGTGGTATCAGCCCCTACCGAGCGTACTTTTGCTTCAAATACCTTCTCGCCGTCCCGCACGGTAATGCCTTTGGTCGCTCTGCCTATGCCGTGCACAGCCCCTCTTTGCAGCACCCAGTTGCCGGCGCCGTCGCGTATCACATCGGCGTAAGTGGTATTACCTGCGCTTCCCGGTTTGTTGAATACATTGGTCAATGCAAGATCGCGGTGGAATGCCGGCGGAATATACATGACGGGCGTCTGCTCGAATGCATTGTTCAGCATTTGCTTTACGCGGCCATGCAATGCGGCGTAGGAAAGCTGGCCTCCCGACGCTTCGAGCGATTTGAGCAGGTATTTGGTAAAAACACCTTCCCCGCTCACTTCCACCGCCGACTCGTCCGACTCGCAGGCCGACAGGCTCACGTGACGCGCAGGCGCAAACACCGCGTCAATGTGTTTCCCGGCAAAATCATCCGGGGAAAGTTCACCACTGAAAACAAACTTCTCCCAGGTCCGCTGCGGGAAAACATAAGGGATACGCCGCTCGACAACCTCCTCGTAGGTCGATTTGATCAGCCCGGCGTTGCGGGTATTATCGCCCGAATGGCAGCAATCGGAAATGACCGTAACGTGCGCGCCGCTTTTGGAGACTTCTTTGAGCAGATACCGCAATTCTTTGTCCGACACGAGGTAATCGTCGGCATGGTCCTCGTCATAGTAGCTCACAAGGCATTCGAGTTTGCCATCCTGTTCGGAGGTCCACACGGAGGTATCGGCCAGCTCCTGGGTACCGTGCCCCGAATAGTAAAACACGATCACATCATCTTTTCCAGCCTTTTCCAGTTCCCGAAATGCCTTCACGATCTCCATTTTCGTGGCTTGCTGGTTGGTCAGAAAAGTAATGTGCTTCTGATCGAACGACCCGTCGTTTTCCAGGTAGCGCCTTACCTTGGTGGCGTCGGCCACACAGCCCCGGAGCTTTGGAAATACTACTTTTTTGTTCAGCACAACCTGGTCTTCATAAGCATCGATCCCCACCACCAAAGCATGCAAATTCGGCTTGACAACGCTGCCTTCATCATTGTTAAAGTGGGATTCGAAATCCTCCGGCGGTGCCACCTCCACGCCTCTGGGCTCTGTCCATTGCGTTTCAAACGATGCCTCATCGGTGATCACGCCTTTTTCCTGCGCGACAAATGCCTCGCGTGTAGCGCTGGCGGGCTGGTATGCCTGCGCCTGCACGCCCGAGATCACCTGCTGCCAGTCAAAAGCCGGCCCAAGGTCCCACTTGCCGCCCGTGCGATAATTGACGTGTGAAACAATCCCTTTGAACGACAGTACATCCTGCGTGCCCTGATACCGCACCGACTCGTTGAGAAACTGGCGCGGGATGTTATATTTTTTGGTCAAAAAACGCAGGAGTATGATAAGGCTCTCGTATTGCTGCTGCATATAGGACGCATAGTACTTCTGTTCGCGAAAAGGGACATTCAATTTCTGGTAGGCCTCGGTCTGAGTCAGCGGGCAGTACAGGTCAATGCGGCCGGGATTGTCCTTGGGCCGCGAATAGATCGTTTCAAGATTGGCGCCGCGCTCGACCAGGTAACCGTAATTGATGATTTCGATCGCGATAGTAACCTTATCCTGCGCATTACCTGTGCCCGCGTTGCCGATGCCTGCGCCTATATGCCCCGACCAGTCTTTCGAGGGAAACAACTGATAGATGGTACCGTCACGGGCAATCACAAACGGCACCGACACCCGGAAATTCTGCGTGGTGAGCGTATTGATGCCCCCGCTCAGGTTGCCGGCCGTAAAATGAAGCACGATCCGCTGTTTGCCGTGCGGCGGCTCCGGCGTATTGAAGTAACCGGAACGACTTTTGGGCTTGCAAAAAACACCGCGCAAAGAAAGATTTTCGCCCTCGACAGGCACCGTAAATGGCGTAAATGTATAATCAGTCCGGTTTTTGAAAGCCGCCTCGTCGGCAGCAAGGGTATCGTATCGCATGGGAAAAGAGGAATAAGGTTGAGAAATCGAGATGAAGACGATTTACCAAAAACATGAGGCATTACGAAACAATTTCTCCATGATTTATTCAATGGTTTCGTAGAAATAATCCTATCTTTCCGGCCATTCCTCAGCTCTTTCAATACCGTAAACTTTTAACACTATCACAAAATGGAAGGCATCGATCCAAAGCAGTACGTCAAAGCACTCGGGCTGCAAAATTCCCGGGAATC
>CAMLNK010000899.1 GCA_946481035.1 uncultured Dyadobacter sp.
TTCTCAGGAAGAATAATGCATATAAGGCATGCGCCAATAGGACCGAAATGACCAGGAAATGGCTGAGCAGCCCCAGCCCGGCCGAGAGAATGTAGCCGATGTAAAGCCACAGGGTATTCTTTTTCCCGGGCTTGTTTTCAATGATTTGTAGAAAGAAATAGGTTGCTGAAAGCGTCAGGAAGAAGGTCAGAGAGTAGTTACGGGCCTGATGGCTGTAAGCGATAAAAAACGGCTCGATGGCCGTAATGCCTGCCGCTATTAATGCGGTACTGACCCCGAAGAAGCGTTTCGCAAACAGGTAGGTCAGCCCGATGATTAATACACTGAAAATGACCGAGAAAAGTCGTATCGAGAAGTCTGAAAAGCCGAAAAGGTCTATCCACGGGTGCAGGAGCGCGTAGTAGAACGGGCTGTTTCCAATATCGCTGCGCGTCATGGCCTCATAGTAATCCTCGATGGATTTAGGTGCCCAGAACTCGGCCGGCGTGAATGTTTTGGGATGATAGACTTCGTTTACGACAAACGAGCGGAGCACCTGCTTAGGCGGATGCTCAGGCGTTTTCCAGAAATGTGAATTGATCAGCTCGCGCGTGGTGAATGCTTCTTTCTGATTAGCCCCTTCCAATACAATGCCCTGGCTGACGAGCAATGTGCTCACCTCATCGTAGAAAATACTGTAACGATCGAGATGGTAAAGCCTTAGCGCTAAACCAGCAAGCAGAATGAGGGTGAGTATGAGCCTTGACCGCAGGGTTTCTTTGGTTTGGTTGGGAGACATTAGTGCGTTCGCTGATGGACGCCGCGAAAATAAGGAAATTTCCCGTTATAGGATATTTTTTAGATTTTAAGAATCGTAAACTCTACTCTGCGGTTTTTCTGTCGCGACTGTTCGGTGAGGTTGTTGGCAATAGGCCGCGCCGGTCCCCAGGCCTTGGTTTGAATGCGTTTGCTGTCGATACCTTTGGATAAAAGGTATTTCTTCACCTGCTCCACGCGGTCGGCGGAGAGCTTCACATTCTTTTGCACTTCGCCCTGGTTGTCGGTATGGCCTTCGAGCAATATTTCCATGGTGGGGTAGGTCTTCATCGTCTCGGCGATCTTATCAAGCTCAGCGAACGACGATGGGATCACTTCGGCGCTGCTTTGGGAAAACATCGTATTGCTGAGCCTGATCTGCTGCCCCGCTTTGATGGGTTGCAGGTAAATATTCTTCCTGATCGTACGGAAATTTGTTTCTTCGCTCAGGTCCATGTCTTCTGAAACCGGGAAATGTCCTTCGCCCGAGGCGGTAATGCGGTATATTTCTTTCAATGGAAGAATCAGCCGGTACTCGCCGGTTTCGGGATCGAAGCTGGCTGACGCGAAGGAGGTATTGGTGCTTTTGATGTCGGCGGTGATGTCCGATTTTACCGGTTTATTGCTTTCGGCCTCCAAAACGCTTCCGCTGACAACCGCCACCGGATCAGGCTTGATCTCGGGCGTCATGCGAATGCGGAAAATATCTTCCTGGCCTAAAACCTTGTCGCTGGCGCTGAAATAGGCGTAATCTCCCGTCGCGGGAATGTTGATGAATGCATCCCAAAGCGGCGAGTTCACCGCCGGACCCAGATTTTCGGGAGTCGACCAGTTGAGCCAGGTGTCGTCGAGGCGGCGGGTAAGGAACAGGTCGCCCTGGCCGTAACCAGCATGCCCGGAGGAGGAAAAGTATAATGTCTTGTTATCCAGTGCGAGGAAAGGAGTACTTTCACTATCGGCGCTGTTGATTACGCCGCCAAGGTTTTTGGGCTCCGACCACGTATTGTCCTTTTGCAAAAACGAAATGTAAAGATCTTTGCTGCCTTCGGTATCATTTCCCTGAACCGCCATAATGAGCACATTTTCAAAGGGAGAAACCGCAATTTCGAAGTATTTAGCTGTTTTGAGAAAGTTTGTTATCCTCCAAGAGCGCGGCACCGACCACCCTGATTTGGTTTTGAAGGAGCGCGAAAATCCGAAATACATATTGCCGTCGGCGCCGTATTCATTGATAAGGTAAACCGTTTTCCCGTCTGCCGAAATGCTGGTCATTGCATTATCACCCGCATTGTTAATTGGTGGGCCCATATTAAGCGCGTCTGTCCATTCGCCTTTATCATTGAGCGTAGAATACCACACGTCCTGGTGGTTAGGCGAGCCCGTATTGCCTTCAAAATCGTTCCTTGTGAAATAGAGCGTTTTGCCGTCAGGTGAGATAATAGGTGCTACTTCCTGGCTTTTGGAGTTGATCGCCTTGCCCATGTTCTCCTTTTGAGCTTTCAGTTGCGACGCAACAAAATTGATTTTGGCTTCAACAGGCGCTGTTTCCGAAGAAATACCGATCGCGTCGATTTGATTGAATCCTGAAACTTTGCCCGGTTGCAGTACAATTTTTACCGCATTGGCCTGGATATTCTGTTTGGGAAAAACATGCAGCATCCGGCCCCTGACAGTCTGCTGGGCAGCCGGTGTCTCCGCAACGAGGTATTCTTTACCCGCGGCGTCGTAGGCGTACACGCGCACCACCGCGCCGGGGTTGAAGTTCTCCGCGATGGCTATCTGTTTTAATGGAATGGCTTTCTCAAAACCCACTTTGATCCACTCCTCATTGCGGCTGTCGGCATCGGCCGGCGACCAGGCACAGGGGCTGTCGCCGAAATCGGGCAGCTTGCTGGGAACGCCCAGGATCTGTTTGGAGCGGTAGGCGTGGCCTATCTGCGACGGCCGGTATTCGGAAGAGTAACCCAAAACCTTATTAGCCCATAACACCTCCTGGCAGTATGCAGAAAGCGGCAATACCGCAGTTAAAATGCCAAAAAAGATGTTTTTAAATCTCAAACGCATGGGGTGATCAGATATCGGCCGGGCTATTCAATATCTGGTAATATATTAATAATACAAAAAAATGTCAATCCTACTGCTTGGCGCCGATGAGGAGTATCCAGTCCCATTCCGGTTGTAGTTCGGGCGGCTGAACGATTGCTTCTTCGTCGAGTTT
>CAMLNK010000900.1 GCA_946481035.1 uncultured Dyadobacter sp.
CAAAGCTGACGGCTGAATACACACTCCAATATGCGAAAATGTCGAACGTTGGATCATTCTATGTGTTCTCGCCCGATGGCTATGCCACTTTGCCGCGCAATTTCACGACAATGGCGCCGGGCCTGGCCCCTACCAAGATCAACGACCAGAGCGTGTTTGTCAATTTACAGCACCAGCTCAATGCCGACTGGAAACTGACTGCACAGGTGGGCTATTTCAATTACAGCCAGAACGGCAGCAGCATGTGGCCCAACGCGGTAAACCCTGATGGCACACTGATCAGGGCCGTGGGTCTTTGGGACGCGAAGAGTGAAATGACGCTCGGACAGGTGTTTGTCAATGGCGACGTAAAAACCGGCGCTGTAAGGCACCGCATTCTGGGTGGTATCGATATTGGCAGCAAGCACTATTTCGCCGACTGGTCGCAATCCATCGCGCTCGACTCCGCAGGTGCTGAGTTTGATCCTAAAAACCCCTATTACGGCACGCCGGTAATGGGTTACCCCAAATTTGACCGCTCGATGGACCTCGAATCACGCGCGGCGGCAGGCGGTGGCTTGCAGGACCAGAACTACACAGGCCTTTACCTGCAAGACGAGCTGGGCTTCCTCGATAACCGGATCCGTCTGACATTGGCCGGACGTTACACTTATGTGAAGCAATCGGCATATGGCGGCGCAGATCAGGAAGCAAAACACTTCACGCCGCGCGTCGGACTGAGCATTTCGATGACCAAGAATACTTCATTATACGCGTTGTACGATCAGGCGTTCATCCCGCAGGCAGGCCGTTTGATCGGCGGCGGCAAAGTGAAACCGGTTACCGGAAATAATACTGAGGTTGGGGTGAAACGTGACTGGGCAGAAGGCCGCTGGAATACGACACTTGCATTCTACCGGATTCTCAAAAACAATGAGCTGACGGGCGACCCGACCAATCCAAATTCAGGCCTGAGCATGGTATTGGGGCAAAAAAGGGCGCAGGGCGTTGAATTTGACCTTCGCGGCACGATCATCAATGGCCTTAACCTGACTGCCAACTATGCTTATACGATCTCTGAAGTGACAAAAGTTGCCGAGGGCGTCACCGATATGAAAGTGGGCGATCTGATCCCTGGTTACGCAAAACACACCGTAAACGGGTGGCTGAGCTATAAAGTACAAAACGGCTCGCTGAAAGGCGCCGGTATTTCGGGTGGCTTCACTTACCTGGCAGGCCGCGCTACTACCAATTGGTCGACAACCAACACCAGCCTGAACCAGCCGGATTATTTCAAACTGGACGGTGGTGTGTTCTGGGAGAAAAACAATATCCGTCTGACAGCCAATGTGTTCAATATCCTGGACAAATACCTGTACAGCGGCGGTTATTACGACTGGCTGAAAGCATACTACTGGCAGGCCGATCCTCCAAGAAACTACCGTTTGAGTGTTACTTATAAGTTTTAATAGGATAGTTAGATCAATGCAAAGAGGCCTCCCGATGAGAGGCCTCTTTTGTTTTACCCAAACAAATGATCATACCGCGTGTGCCATCATTAGCTGGGCACCCTTGCTGAACTTTTGGGCAAGGGCATCGTATTGTTCGTGAATAGCATTTTCAGGAGCAAACTCCTTCCCTACCTGTGTAAACGCCGTCAGTTCTGAAAAGTCCTTCACAACACCCAGCGCCTTCAATCCCATCATAGCAGCCCCTACCGCCCCGGTTTCCACGGTTTCATTCAGTTTCACCGTTTTTCCAAAAACATCCGAGAGCATCTGTACCCAGGTAGCGCTGCGGGCAAAGCCGCCATTGGCATAGATCGTGTCGATTTCCTGCATTTCCATGAGTATTTTGCCAATGCTGTAAAGGTTCAGCAAAATACCCTCCATGACCGCCCGCGCAAAATGCGCACGCGTATGTGTGATGTCGAGGCCCGAGAAGCCTCCCCGAACGGAAGAACTCCAAAGCGGCGCGCGTTCGCCCAACAAATACGGATAGAACAGCAGCCCTTCCGAACCAGGTTTGATGCCTTCGACTTCCTTGAACACCGAATCGTACTCTTCTTTCGGGAAGAAAGTATTCATGAGCCATTCGAATATGACCGCGCCGTTATTCGACGGCCCTCCGACGATGTAGGTTTTTTCATCGAGCACATAGCAGAATGTCTGCATCAACGGATCGGAGAATGGCTTAGCGGAACATATCCGCACAGCCGCACTCGTACCGATCGTGACGGCCATGGAACCGGTCCTGATTGCTCCGCTGCCGAGGTTGGCCAGGCAGCCGTCGCTGGCACCCATGATCAGCGGCGTGCCTTCCGGTAATTTTGCAGGGTTAGCTTTCGGCAGTTTTACGATGTGGTAGGGCGATACCGCCTCTGGCAGCTTTTCAGCTTTCAACCCTAATTTTTTTAATGTATAAGCATCCCATTGCAGCTCGCGGATGTTGAACATACCGGTGGCCGAGGCAATGGAATAATCGACCAGGAATTCGCCCGTGAGCCTGTATACGATGTATTCTTTTACGCCCACAAACTTGCTCGTCTTCCGGTAGATCTCCGGCTCCTGTTTCTTCATCCACAGCAGCTTGCACACCGGCGTCATGGCATGAATAGGCGTCCCGTTGTTGTTATAGATTTTCTTCCCGACCTGCGACGCCCGAAGCTTGATCGCGACATCGGCACTGCGGTTGTCGGCCCAAATGATGAGGTTCGTAAGTTGCCTCCCGTCTTTGTCGAGCGCCAGTACGCCGTGCATGGCTGCGCTGAAACTGATCCCGAGCGGGTCACCATGGCCTTTACATTTCGCGGTTACCTTTTGCAACGTCTTGCAGGCCGCCTGAAAAATCTCCTCCGGGTCCTGCTCGCTCCAATCGGGCCGCGGGTGCTGCATTTCGTAACTTTCACTGTGTGAAGCGAGGATCGTTCCTGAAACGGTATCGAAGGCGACTGATTTGACGTTTGTTGTGCCGATATCACAACCGATAATATAGGGCATTGGCAATTGTTTTAGAGGCAAAACC
>CAMLNK010000901.1 GCA_946481035.1 uncultured Dyadobacter sp.
GCATTTCGCTTATCCGTCGCGTGCCGATCTGCCGGTATTGAAAGGCGTTTCGCTGGATGTTCAGGCGGGGGAGAAAATCGCTTTGGTAGGTTACAGCGGCGCCGGCAAATCAACCATCGTACAACTTTTGATGCGTTTCTACGAACATCAATCCGGCGAAATCCTCGTCGATGGTAAGCCGGTAAGCGAATACGGTATTTCCGCATTAAGGAAAAATATCGCGATCGTACCGCAGGAAGTAATGCTCTTCGGCGGGACAATCTACGAAAACATTGCCTACGGAAAGCCTTCCGCCTCGCGCGAAGCCATTGTGGATGCTGCCAGGCGTGCTCACGCGCTCGAATTTATCGAGTCGTTCCCCGAAGGATTTGAAACCGTTGTCGGCGAAAGGGGTATTAAGCTCTCCGGTGGGCAGCGGCAGCGCATAGCCATTGCCAGGGCTATTTTAAAAGACCCTAAAATCCTCATTCTCGACGAAGCCACGAGTTCGCTCGACGCGGAATCCGAAAAACTGGTGCAGGTTGCATTGGACGAATTAATGCAAAACCGCACGACGATCGTGATCGCCCACCGGCTTGCCACGATCCGGAAGGTCGATATGATTTATGTGCTCAAAGAAGGCCGGATCGCCGAGTCGGGCACGCACCAGGCATTGAGCACCATTCCGGACGGTGTTTATGCCAATCTCATCAAACTACAATTTGAAACCGCTGAAAACCTTTCATGAAAAACGCTGAACCAAACCATTCCGCATCATTTTTTCAAACTCAAAAAGAAAAAGCGACAATCGCGGAACAACAGGAACACGAAAGGTTCAAACGCATTGCATTGCTGCGGCTCGCTACCTTCGCCGGGATGGCGTTGCTGGCGGTAGTCTGGAATAAAACGGGCATTGCGTATTGGGGAATCGGTATATTAGTATTGCTGGTAATCTTCCTGATCTTAATGCGCAAGCAGCAGGAAGCCCGCGCCAACCGCAATTTCCAGCGAAACCTCATCGCTATCAACGAAGACGAACTCGCCCGCCTCGACCTGCGGTTCAAACGACCCGAAACCGGCTCCGAATTCCGCGAAAAGAACCATAATTACTCCGACGATCTCGACATTTTCGGTGAGTTTTCCCTTTTCAAACTCCTCAACCGCAGCCGTACCGCCGAGGGGAGCCGACGACTTGCCAACTGGCTCAAAAACCCCGCTAATGCAACCGAAGTGGGCCTCCGGCAGGCAGCCGCCACCGATTTCAGCAACCATCCCGAACTGATCCAGAGCTGGGAAGCAACCGCGCTGCTGCACGAACACGCCGCGAAACATGTAGGCGAGTTTCAGGCCTGGGCGGTGGAAACTTTTCCCGCATTATTGCAGAAGGCATTACCCTGGCGCTGGTACCCGCTGGTAACGTTTGTTATCGTCATATTGTATTTTGCCGGCGTGCTGCCCGGCATTGCGGTGCTGGTAAGCCTCGCGATCCATCTCTTCATATTAGGCCGCTATACCGATTTCGTAAAAGCGCTGGCAGACCGTACAACTTCGATGGGACAAACCCTTACGGCCTATTCGGAGCTGCTGCTAAAAGCGGAAAACGCACCGTATCAGTCAGCCTGGTGGCAGTCCAGAAAATCGCAGATCGCCGGTTCGTCCGCCGCATTGGCAAGGGTGGGCAACCTGTTCGAAAAGCTGGATTACCGCAATAATCCCTATTTCGCCATTTTCATAGGCATACCTACGCTCTGGGACATGCATTGCCTGGCCAGCCTCGAAGACTGGAAAGCCGCGCATCACCAGCACCTCACCGACTGGCTCGATGTACTGGCCGATACCGAAGCGATGAATAGCCTGGCAGGCCACGCATTTGCCAATCCGGAATATATTGTGCCGGAGGTTAACGACGCTGCCGAGGTGGTAATCGCCGCCGCGAGCCTGGGCCACCCGCTGATCCCCGCCGCCAAAAGGATCAGCAACGATTTCGCGATGCAGGGTACCGGCAAGACAATCCTCGTTACCGGTTCGAATATGTCGGGGAAAAGTACATTTTTGAGAACCATTGGATTAAACCTCGTCCTCGCGCAGATGGGCGCGGTCGTGAGCGCGGGCGCATTCGCTTGCTCGCCCGTACGGGTATTCAGCAGCATGCGTACGCAGGATTCGCTCGAAGAAAGCACATCATCATTTTATGCAGAATTAAAAAGGCTACGCAGGCTGCTCGAACTATCGGATGAAAATGCGGAGGCTCCGGTTTTCTATCTCCTGGATGAAATATTGAAAGGTACCAACTCGGCCGACCGCCACCGGGGCGCCGAGGCGCTGATCCGCCAGCTGCATTCCAAAAAAGCGTCAGGTATGGTATCCACCCACGACCTCGAACTCGGCGAATGGGGCGCAACCGAAACTTATATTCACAACTTCCATTTCCGGTCGGATGTGGAAAACGGCCAGCTGCACTTCGACTACCGTTTACATGAAGGTATCTGCCGCAGTTTCAATGCATCGGAGCTGATGCGGATGATGGGCATCGCCATCGGGCCCGACAAATCTCCGCTTGAACACTGATACCGGGCATTTGCAAGGTTGTTGGAGGATTTGCGTAACTTTACTGTTTACATTTGCGTTTAAAACACTGATCCGGCAGCGGAGATCGAACTTTTTTTGATTAACAATTAACCCGTAACGATTACAAAACCTGAATGGAATTACAGAAAGCATTGGAAATATTGATCATGGCAGGGCAGCTTATTCTGGGCCTGTCGATCCTGGTGGGGTTGCATGAGTGGGGCCACATGGCTGCCGCAAAATTGTTCGGAATGAGGGTTGAAAAATACTTTATAGGCTTTCCTCCTAAAATTTTCAGTTTTCAAAAAGGTGAAACAGAATATGGCATAGGCGCGATACCGCTTGGCGGATTTGTGAAAATTTCCGGAATGATCGACGAGTCGATGGACACCGAGGCGATGAGCCAGGAACCGCAACCGTGGGAATTCCGCTCGAAACCGGCCTGGCAACGG
>CAMLNK010000902.1 GCA_946481035.1 uncultured Dyadobacter sp.
GTAATTTTGCCGCTCTTTGAGCCCAGCCAGCGTCAGATAATTCACGCAGCTTTCGAAAAGTATTGCTTGCAGCGTATCCCTTAGAATAAACGATAACCAAAGTTTGACCTAACAGTTGTAATGCACTCACCTATTTATTCCCTATCAACCTCTCCAACCGCTCCATCATCTCATCCTTCTCTTTTAACATCCGCTCATAAAGCTCCATTTTTTCACCATGCAATCTTCTTATTTCAGCAATTGGATTGACCTTGAAACTTGAATTCGGATTACCTAGATAAGCCTGATCATGAAATGTATTTGAAATAATATTGATCGTTTGGTCCTCATCAAAATTCCGAATCGCTTCCACAGGTATTTTCAATATCGCTGCTACTTGTTCCAAAATGTCGGAATCGATCTTTTCGCGCTGTTCGAGCGTGGAGATTCTTTGCTGGTTCCAATCGCTGCCGAGCTCGAAGGCGAGCATGTCTTGTTTGATGCCGAGCATTTCTCGAAAGCGTTTCACGTTGCGGCCTTCGTGGATCTTCGGGTTGGAGGTAGTATGTGTCATATGGGGGCTATTTCGTTGAAAAGGCAATTTATATAAATCCATCGGTAAGTGTTCCGGTAATTTACAGGTATTTCGGCGTAAGTTACGGGGCGCGCGGGTTGGTACGGGTTGCAGGAATGCGTGCTTTACGGAAAACGTAAATGCACGGTTTGTCTCACACTTCTTACATCCACAAAATGAACACCAAAACACACCCTATCGAATGCACGGAAGCGACGTTGCTGGCGTATGGCCGCGAGGTAGGCAAGCTCCTGAGCAGCAGCAGTACCGAATGCTGGCGCGACGAACTCTGGACGATCTTCACCGGCTACATCATCTCCCTTAAAGAACAAGGCCCCGCGCCGGACCTTTGCGATACTTACTATTCGTTTAAGGAGTTGGTTGCGTTTTTTGAGAATGTGGAGCGGATTGGAAGAGGGGAGGCGGTAGGTACCTCATGTGAAACGTCATTGTGAGAAACGGACTAACACCTGGAGCGCCCATAATGACGTTATATTTTACTGCGCAGATTGCAAAGAGTTGCTCTGCAAGGGCCGAAAGTGTTGAATCGTTTTACGCTCTACGGCTCTCTCGGCATGCCACAGATCATAATTACGTTGAATATCTAGCCAGAACTCGGCGCTAGTGCCGAAAGCTTCTGAGAGCCTTACACACATTTCGGAACTGATCCCTTGGTGTTCATTCAAAATATTTGAGAGTGTTTTACGGGTGATTCCAAGGCCCTTTGCAATTTCAGCCTGGGTGTAGTCGTGACCGGTCTCCTCTTTTAGTCCCTCGATAGTTTCCTTTATCAATGCCCCAGGGTGGGCTGGTCTCATGCCTCTTTTCATAATTTGCTTTGTTAATGGTAGTCCAGATAGTCGACGTCGAACACATCGCCGTTTTCAAATCTGAAAATGATTCGCCAGTTTCCCGACACATTTACCGCATGGAAACCTTTCAATTTTCCCGACAGCGGATGTAACCTCGATCCCGGAGTGCCAATATCATCCAATGATTTAGCAAATTCCAGGCGTGTGAGAATGTTGCGAATTCTTATAATGTGTGCTGCGGGTAATTTTGGGTTGTCTTCATCTTCAAAAAACAACCGTAACCCTTTGTGTCGGAAGCTTTTTATCATTAATACAAATGTAACAGGGTATGTTACATTTTGCAATATATTGGCAGAAAACGAAAAGACGAGCAGCAAAGCGCCGCTCGTCTCTCGAAAAATCCATTTCCGTCGTCTTCAGACAATGGAAAACGGGCAATAGGGATTATTTCCCACCCTTCGCCTGCTTCAACGCCGACGTCGTCAGCCAATACTTAGCAATCATATTCGGCACTTCCCATTCCGGCAGCTTGCCGGCTTTGAGATACCCCATATAAGCATTAGCCACTTGCGCGAAGTGCGATTCGTGGCCGGTGTCGTATTTGGCATCGATCACCACTTCCCAGCCGGCAGCAGTCTTTTTCAAATCTACGCCGGGATACTTATCCTTCACAGATTTAAATGCAGCCGCCACCGCATCTTCGTATGCTTTCGATTTGTCGGTAGTTTCAATATAAAGCACAGGCTTGTACTTCTGCTCCTTGCCCTGGCGCACGATCAAATTGGCTTTCGAGCCTTTCATGATCGAGTAATGCGTGTCGCCGGTGCCTTCGGGGGCCTGAAAGTTCCAGATCACGGATACTTTCGCGTGCACGCCTTTCAGGGTGTAGTTCAGTTCGCCATTGGAATACACATTCAGCAAAGTGTCCTTAATGTCCTTTTTGAGGAATTCCGGGTAGGTTTCGCTTTTGGTGACGAGCTTGAACTGTGAGGGCGTGAGCTGCGTAGCTGTTCGCTTTGTCGAGAGGAGTTGGATGTCCTTTTGATAATCGAGGGATACATTCGGGAAGCAGCTCCATTGCACGAGGTCCACGAGGTGGGTCGTTACGTCTACCATGCCTTCGCCTTGTTGGTTTACATCAAAAAACCAGGTAGGGCGTACCAGCGGTTCGCCGGAAATGTATTTGAAGAAGTGGTGCACGCTTTCTTTCGATACCGCGGGGTTTTCAGGCGTGCCTTTTTGGAGTTCGCCGAAGATTTCGGGCAGCAATGCGAGCTCGCGTTGCAGGGTGTTGGTGATCTCGTAACGCTCGGTCATGATGTCGTACAGGAGCACCTTGTTCTTGTCGGCGCTGGCGAATGCTTCTTTCAGCTTGTCGAAGCCCGCCGCGTCGATCGCCATCGGTTTGTCGGCGAGGACGTTCAGGCCTGCGTCGACGGATTTTTTGATGAAATCGGTCTTTTTCTGGTTGTTACCGGCCAGTACCACCACATTGCCTTTTTTCTCCGAAATCATTTTTTCAAAGAAATCGGTGCCGGTGTAAACTTCTTCCTTCCAATGCGTCGGATCTTCGGGGCGGGTGTTGTACTTCTCCACCTTGTCGAGGTAAGCCTTCACG
>CAMLNK010000903.1 GCA_946481035.1 uncultured Dyadobacter sp.
GCTGATGTAAGCGACGAAGACGTTCAGATCGAAGTTAAGAAGGGCGTAGTTTACGTTTCCCTTTCCGACAAAATGCTTTTCCGCTCAGGAAGCTCGGTCATCAACACTGCGGCTGACAACGTGTTGGGCAAAGTGGCGAAAATCCTGAATGACTACAAAGAAATCGAAATCCTGATCGAAGGTCACACGGATAATGTACCTATCTCGACTGATAAAGTAGCTGACAACTGGGATCTTTCGGTATTGCGCGCAACTGCGGTGGCACGTACGCTGCAAAAGAAATACGGTGTTGAGCCGGTTCGTATGATCGCTGGCGGCCGTGGAGAATATCTCCCCAAAGTGGCTAACGATTCAGCGCCAAACCGCAGCCTGAACCGTCGTACGGAGATCATCATTACACCGAAATTGGATCAGTTCTTCAACCTTTACACACCAAATGCTGGTAAATAAGGTTAACTGAGTAATTTTTCAGATGAGGGCCCGTCGGTAACAAGACGGGCCCTTTTTCTTTTTATAGCAGGAACAATTTTCATAATGTACACCAATATGACAGGAACTGTACCTACCCGAGAAACCATTGAGGCGGCCCATGCGCTCGTCAGGCCTTACATTCATCACACACCTGTTTTTACTTCGCAATTCCTGAATGACCTGTCGGGGGCCGAATTGTATTTCAAATGCGAAAACCTGCAAAAGATCGGTGCATTTAAAGCCAGAGGCGGGTTGAATGCGGTGCTATCGCTATCGGCCGAACAACTGGCCAACGGCGTGATCACGCATTCTTCCGGCAACCACGCACAGGCCATCGCATTCTCGGCGCAGAAAATAGGTGCTAAATGCTACATTGTAATGCCCGAAAATTCGCCCAAAGTGAAGATAGCGGCGGTGGAAGGTTACGGGGCAACCATTACTTTTTGTAAAAACACGCCGGAGGACAGGCAGGCGACAGTCGATGAAATCGTGGCGCGTACGGGAGCAACTTTTATACATCCCTTCAACAACTATGAAGTGATTGCCGGGCAGGCAACCGCCGCCAAGGAACTGATGGAAGACGTTGGCGTAACACTGGACGCGATCGTCGCGCCCGTAGGAGGGGGCGGTTTGCTGAGCGGTACTGCATTGTCGGCCAAATATTTTTCCCCGCATACGCGCGTGTACGCAGGCGAGCCTGAAGGCGCGGCGGATGCGATATTGTCTTTCCGAAGCGATAAGATCGAAAAAGCGCCTTACGTCAATACCATCGCCGACGGCCTGCTGACGTACCTGGGCGACAAGACTTTCCCGATCATCAAAGCCGGAGTGACCGATATTTTTACGGTTTCCGACGAGGAGATCATCCGGGCAATGCGCTATTTATGGGAGCGTATGAAAATTGTGGTGGAGCCTTCCGGTGCGGTATCGACGGCCGCGGTTCTCAAAAACAAGGCTGTTTTTGAAGGCCAAAAGGTAGGTATCATCATTTCAGGCGGCAACGTCGATTTGGGAAAGCTGCCATTTTGAAATAGGTTGAAATGAATAAATTACCGGCCCGATATGCGTATCCCGGGGCGGTGCCGTTATAGTAGGAAATTTAGGATGCGTGTTTATATTTGAAAATTGTTTACTCTTAAAATTGAAGTATGAAAAAGCTGATTTTTTGCTGTCTGGTAGTTCTGATGGGCGCTTGCAAGGACGACAAGAAAGACCCCGAACCGGAAGTGGATTACGCAAAGGACATGGTGGGCGTGTATGAAACCACCACAGTAGAAGGCGGGGTTTCGAGCAATCACAAGTGGGAGGTTACTACGGAATCGAAAAACCAGCTGAGCATTAAATATACCAAGAATACGCAAATCAGTGTGCCGGGGTCGACCATCCCGCTCACCCAGGAGTTCCCGCTCGTGGCTGTGAAAGCAACCGCGCAGGATACCTTTGAAATCAATGAAAAGGTAGACGTAACCCAATCGATCGGCGGCGCATTGAATGTGCGGTTGAGCGGTATCGGTACCCGGGTAGTGAATGCAGGCGGCGTGGCGCAGATCAATATCACGCTCAAATTTTCGGAATCGAGCGCCGGGGCGGCCAATGTCGAGCAATACCTCGAATTCAAGAAGAAATAACGGCATTTCGAATGCAGCAAAAAGGCGGATGAGATCACTCACCCGCCTTTATTTTTTGAGAGGCACTTCGATTCGGTATTATAACGATACTTCTTTAAAAGGCATTTGAAACTTGTCGAACAGGACAATAACGGGGAATGTAATGCCTATCACGAGGCAGGTCACCGCAAAAGCCATGAGCCAGACGATGAAGAGGGTCAACTTTGCTACAACGATCATACCATAAACGATTTTTTAAAAAAGATCGCTTTGTTAAGGCAATGGTTGCAAGGCTTTACGGGTATTTTTCAAGCGGAAAATTACCGTCCGCAAATGCCGGTGAAATCGCAGAACTTGCAGGTAGTAAGGTCGTCGGTTTTGCGGAACGGGACGTCCGGATCGAGCATTACATGGAGAATATCCGTGAGTATCACCTCCGATTTCTCGATGAATTCTTCCGGCGCCAGCTGCTCGGTCAGTTCCAGCGGATTGGCGATCAGGTTCTTGGGATCACGGAACGAGTAAAAACCCGATTTGACTGCATAATCGCCGAAATTGTAAGTCATACCACGCAAATTGAGCCCTTTTTCCTCTTTCATCCGGCGGTACATCAGGTATTCGTAAATCCAGAGCTGGCGCACATAACCCATTTTTCGGTCGGGGTCAAAGCGGATCACTTCTTCGCGGCCGACGGGATCGGCGAGTTTTTGCTTGCCGGTCAGCTCCACGCTGCCGGTTTTGTAATCCATCACATACAACGTACCATCCTCGCCGAGTTCGATGCGGTCGATCTTCCCGCCCAGGCGCACAGGCGTGTAGGCGCCTTGCAGCACGAGCTGAATGCGCGTGTGCAGGGGCTGCTCTGCCGCGAGGATCTTTCTGCGCGGCTGCTGGGCCATGTGGT
>CAMLNK010000904.1 GCA_946481035.1 uncultured Dyadobacter sp.
GCGGTTTGCGCACCACCCGGTATCTGACCTGCGCCTCGTTGATCGCGTTCCCGGCATACGCCGTCGCCGTCCCGCTTACCCGGATCGTTTCATTGACTTTATAGTTGTTCTTCAATGTATCGAATACCACTTCGAATTTTGGCCGTTTGTATTCTTCCACTTTGAAACTGACCTGGGAATATTCGGTTGAAATCGTGAAATCGCCGGTTAAGCCGCTCTGGGGCAGCAAAAAAGTGCCCGAAAAGCTGCCATATTCGTTCACTTTGTGCATAGTGGTATCGATCTCCTCCGCGTTCGGATTTTCAAGCATTACTTCGATTTCATACTTGCGGTCCTTCAATATCTGCATTGCTTTTCTCGCAATACCTTTGTAGTACACGGTTTGTCCCGGCCGATAAATGGCCCTGTCGGTGAAGAGGTAAACTTCGTCAACTTTGTCCTCGGGGTCACTTTCACCGTAGGTATTGTCAAATGCACCGGAATAGACCTGTCTTGTCTCGCGCAGAAAAAGGCGGTCGTTGCCATGGATGATTTCCGGCAGCAATTCGTACCGGTTGTCGCGTTTCGGATCTCTCGGGATCAGAAACTGCCCGTTGGCGTTGGTTTTAAGTAATTCGCCTTTCGATAGTTCATTTTTTCGGGAATTGGGGTTGTACGTCCTTTTCCAGATCTGCACGCCGGCGTTCGCTACGGGCTGGCCGTTATCCCTGTTCACCACGAAATAGCGGTCACCCATTTGTACATAACTCAAATTGGAGACGTGGAATAACCTCGCTGCCATCATGGTAGTGCCGTCTTTGAAGCCCGAATCGGTACCAGCCAGCAGGATGTAGTCGCCTGTTTCCAGGCCATCCACTTTAACTTCCGTGCTATGCTGCCGGTAATCGCGCGTGTCGGGCAACGCCTGGGTCCATTTGCGCATCGCGGGTGTGCGGGCAAGGACTTTCCATTTGTTTTGATAATCATCCCCCTCATAGTTCGCAATGGCTGCGGCATCGGCTTTGATGAGCCGGAAATGCAGTAATGGGATGTTTTTGAAATTCACCAATGCCCGAAAAGGCTTTTGGGGCTCATTGACCCTTTCTAACATCACGCCGAGCTGCATTTGCCGGATCATGTTCAGGAGGTTGTGGGCATTGATCCCTCCCTCGGTATCCGGGTTTTCGGAAGCAATTTTTTCACAAATAGCAACGGCTTGTACATTTTCGTACCGCACCGTAGAATCCTTACCAGCCTGGAACCGATCCGCACGCTCGTGCAGCCACGCGGCTTTCAGGTACCACGCCTGGGCAGCCCCGGGTGTCGACTGGTACTGCTCCGCAACATGGTTAATGGCCATGTAATAAAGGCTGTCCTTATCGGGATGCACCGATTTCTGCCGCACATACTGAATCCGCGCCAGGTCGACGTCGATCAGCGCATCGGGCGACGGGTCGTCGAGGTGAAACGCGACCAGCTTCTGGTAAAGCAGCAATGCCTGATGTTCCAATGCGGCCGAATCCCTCGTTTCGAACTTCCGGTGGATAAAATCGGCGGCAGGATCGAATGCAGAGGCTATATGGATTTCGAAGGAGTAGGCGGCTTTCGGGACATTTCGTTCGTTGGAAGAGAAGTATTCCAATGCTTCGAATGCCAGCAAATCGAACAGCGTGGGCCGGAGTTTGCGAACATTGCCCTTGAGAATGAGTGCGTCGAACGGTTCGAGGGCTGTCTTTTTCAGCATGTCCTCGTCACGGATCGACAAAAGGTACAATTCGCCTATTTTCCGGTGAAAATCTTCGGTTCCCCAGGTGGCAACGTCGGTTTTGTCAAAACTTGCAGTGGCTGTCCGGTTGTACAGTTGCCAGCGAACGGTGTGGTAATAGGTAAGGTATTGATGTGCGATCAGGCTTGTGAGAATGGCTTTGGCAGGCCCGGTGGCCTCGCCCTGTTCTTTTTCCAGCTCGCCGATGGACATCGCCAGGTTCTGCTCCCGGTTTTCGTTTTGGACATGGATCATATACACCGTCGCCTTGATCACCTGCGCCTCCTGTTTTTCTTTTTTTGCAAGCTGGTAAATGCTTTTGATCTGTTCCAAAGCTTCCTTATCAAGCCCTTTCCCGGCCAGGTCATCCACTTTTTCCCATTCCGTACTGTAATTCTTGACAGGGCCTTGTCCGTAGGTGTGCATAGTTAATGATATAATAATGGTGATGATCAGATAGTAACCGAAGGTGTACGCTAATTTCATCGTGTGGGAAGTTTTGTTTGTGATGATTTGATAAATATACTAAAACGCCGCAGCGTGAAAAGCGGCATTGAGCAGCCGGAAAACGTCATTCAGCAAACAACCCGGGAAAGCGTTGCTATGCAGAAGTATAAAACATCTACATTGCCTCTTTTTGCAATATGAAGTATCTTTAAATAGCGCTTTTGCAAAATATAAACAATCACTACTCTTCTATAACGAATTTTATTTTTAAGTAACTCTATGCGTACGATCATGTTGGTGGCGGGGATCATCGTCGCACTGGTTTTGGGGAAACTGTTCATATTCTCAAAGTCTGGTGACGGCAAGGGCTCCGATGCGAAAAAAGGTGGTGAAGGGAAAGGGGCGAAATCCTCCGGCGGAGCTGTGCCGGTGAATGTATTTATTGTGGGTAAGGAATCCATTGAAAACCAGATTTTTGCTTCGGGTACGGTGCTGCCCAACGAGGAGGTGAACCTGATGTCGGAAATATCGGGCAGGCTGGTTAAGCTTGATATCAAAGAAGGGGCATACGTGGCGAAAGGACAGCTCATCGCGAAAATCAATGATCGCGAACTTCGTGCGCAGTTGCAGAAAGTGGCTTACAACCAGGATCTGAGCAAAAAAATAGAAGCGAGGCAGAAGAAGTTGCTGAACGTGGAGGCGATTAATCTGGAAGAATACGATGTTACTTCGAATAACATCCGAGTCCTGGAAGCGGAAAAAGAGGTAATTGAAGCACAGCTCGAAAA
>CAMLNK010000905.1 GCA_946481035.1 uncultured Dyadobacter sp.
GGCAACGACGTAAACATGGTAACGCTCGTAGTTCAGTTGCAGCAGCGACCCTACCACTGCCGGAAGTTGCGCCGTGTATTCGTAGGCTGTCACGATAATGCCGTAATCGGGCAAGACGTTTGGCCTTGTGACCGGACGAACCGCCAGGAACGCTTTCCTAAGACCGTAAATCAGCAGCAGAAACACCGGAAACACCAGGTTATACCCGATCGCCGCCTGCATCGCCAGTCCTATCCATTCCAGGATTTTCATGCTTCGACGGGTTTTGCGACTTTTCCAGCCTGTTCGGGAATGCTTTCCGTGTTAGTAAGTACCCAGCCTGCAAATTTACCGTTCAGGCCGTTAAGGTACTGTATTTTGGATTGATCTTCGGAGCCGATGGAACGTCCCGCGGCGAAAACGGAAACTACCATGTCAGAGAATGCCACCCATTCCTTGGCCCGGTTCATTGCGCGAAGCGAACCGGTTTCAATCAGAATAATGTCAAAACGCGATTTCAATGCCTGCAAGCGCTCTCCGATCAATCTTTCGTCGGCCAGTTCGAGCAGGGAAGTTTCGCCCGCCTTTGCACCGAGAATGCTGATCTGCCCCGGAATCGCTTCCGGCAGGTTGTTGGATTTCACAAAATTTTCGAATGGAGTACTGTCCGGGTTTAATTTGGAAATATCCGGCTGCCCGAAGTTACCGTCGATAATGAGCACCGTTTTGTTGATTTTTGAAAACGCCCAGGCCAAAGCAATCACGAAAGGCGTTTTACCTACCCCATAACCCAAGCTCGTAACGGCAATCACCTTCGGATCACTCATTTCGCTGTCGAGCTCATAGCGGATAGACCGCACCAGGTTCTTGTAGAGCCGAACGGCCTTATCGTCCGAAGCACTCATCCCCGAAAGGCTCAGATTCGAATCCTTGTCCAATGCATTCAGATACCCCAGTACCGGCTTACCTGTTTCATTGGCCAGCTGCAACGGGTAGCGGATCGATTTGTCGAGATAGAAAAGGATAAAGAATACAAATATGCAGAAGGTAAAGCTGATCACGCCCGACAGGATTACGAGTACCATTTTCTTGGAGGCCTGCACCTCGCCCGGCATCGCGCGCTCGATCAGGCGCAGGTACACGGGAAAGCTGAATTCCAGACTAGCCTCGTTATAGCGCTGCAACGCCTCGATATATTCCTTGCTGGCAATGTCGATCGAGGTTTCGTACTCCTGGATCTTCGCTTCGTTCGGCACCAAGCCGTCGAATTTGCGGTTCAGACGGTCGAGCTCGCCCTGAATCGACGCCACGCTGTTTTTCGCCAATTCCAGCGAGATTTCCATGGTCAGTTTCTGTGTTACCAGGTCCTGTTTGACCACCATCGGGTTGTAGGCATATTTGTCTGTCGCTTCATTGATCTCCTCCGAAAGCCTGCCCCGCAGCGAATCGAGGCTATATTTCAGCCGGTTATCGAAGTTGCTCAAAACGTAGCGCTCGTTGAGTGATTTCAGGTTGCTCTTGGTGGCGATAATCTTTTGGTTAATCTCAGTCAGCGCGCTCTCGAAATACTTGCGTTCGGTCGGGTTGAAGCGCCTGTCGATATTGCCAATGGCAGCGGTGTATGCGATAATGTCCCGCTGAGCGCCCTGGCGACGGGTTTCAAAATCGGCCATCTGCCCGTAGATACTCTTGGCCTGCTCGTTCAGGTTTAATACCCGGTTCTGAATTTTGAAATTCTTCAGGGTATTCATCCGGTCGTTGAGCGCACGGAGCTTTTGCTGCATGAAATTTGCCAGAAAGTCGATGGTCTTCTTGTTGTTGCCCACCACCCGGGAGGAGTTATCGGAAATGAACTCCTGGGCAAGCGTGTTGATCACATACGCTGCCAGATCCGGATGCTCCGCTTCGTACTGGATATCAATATAATCGCTTACACCGGTACGCCAAATAATAAGCTTATCCCGTAGTGCATCCGCGCCGTAGCCCATTTCCACGATGATATTGTTGAGCTTTTTCTCCTCGGGTTTCCACAAGAACAGCTCTTCGTGCTTCTGATATTTCCGGGTAATGAGCGCAATGGCCTTCGCTTTATCCGCTTTGCTCATTTCTTCCAGCGCCTGCACCGGCTCGCGCCAGGTCGAGTCTTTCATCCCTTTCAAATCATTCAAAATCAACCGGTAAGAAACCTGGTCGAGCGTCCTTTTCAGGCGCATTACCTGGATCAGGCTTTCAAACTTGCGTGCGATCTGCTGGTCCTGCTCGTCCCTGGCGCGGGTTACCACCTGGTCGGTTTTATCTACCAGGCCGGTCGCAATACGGGCACTCGACTCGTAGGTATCGGGTAATCGCCTGACGAGAAAGTAACAGACAATCACGGTGATCAGTGGAACCAGGATAAGCGTGATCTTATTCCTTTGCAGCAATCTGAGAAACTGTATAACTTCCGTCATTTGATATCTTCTAATTTTTGGCCTAACAATTCTTCCAGGCTGGCTTTGGCAACCAATACCTCGCTTTCGGTATTCAGCAGGTTCTGCGCATGATCGGTTTGCATGATCAGCACCTGATTATATTTCTCCAATGTTTCCTGGCCCATTTCAAAGCGTTTTTTGACATTTTCGAGAATGCTTTCCACGTCCAGCGCCGCATTCGAGCGCATGCGGTAGGAGACCTTCTTCTGGATATAAGTGAAATACCTTTTCTTTACCTCCGCTTCCAGGTTCAGATCGAATGACTGCTTGTCGTACTCTGCTGAGGCCAGTTCGCTTTTAGCCTGCTTCACCGTAGCCGGCTTTTGCAGGATACCGCCGATGTTCACAAAAAAACCAAATTGATAAGTAAATGGGAATGAAGCAGATACGGGAGCCCCATTGCTTTTGGGATTGTACAGGTAGGAGAAATTGAAAATATCGAAATACGAAAGCTTCGCCTTTTTGACGCCCGTCTCAGCCGCATCGACGTGCGCCTGGTACATTTTGACTTTGGGATAATTG